>JAOAAF010000036.1 GCA_026419015.1 Spirochaetota bacterium | reverse complement strand
TTTATTTTTTTGAAAAAGGTATTGGCGAACGCCCTTCGCGATTGATCTACGATCGCGCGCATAGCGCGTTTGCATCGATGCAATCGAATGGCATTAACTGGGAAAGTGCGTTGCAAAATTGCGCATGGTTTCACACTACGGGAATAACGCTTGCATTATCAAAAACCGTTGCAGACGAAACTCGCGATGCTTGCGGTATAATCAAAAGAAATAATGGCATTGTCTCTTTTGATATTAACTATCGAACAACATTATGGGAAACCGTCGATTGCGCTCGGAATGCAATTTCAGAATTTTTGCACAACGTAGATGTGCTAATTGGCAATAAAGACCATATACAGACTTTGCTTTTACCATCGACAATAAAGCCACAAGAAGAAATGGCTCGCCATTTGTTTGCACGATATCCAAAATTGCGGGTTATCTTAATTACGCATCGGTTTAGCACCACGGCATCCGATGCAGAAATCGGGGCATTTGCGGCTACAAAAGATGAAGTAACTCAATTTCACGGTAAAAAGCTTCATTGCATTGTCGATCGAATTGGTTCAGGAGATGCAATTGCGGCAGGATTTATTTTTTCGCTGATCAAGAATGCTCCGCTTGAAGATGCAGTGAAATTTGCCCTTGCTGCGGGTACACTCGCGCATATGACAGATGGGGATAATTTCATTGTCACGGAAAGCGACATTATTTCAGTGGTTGAGGCAAGGAGTTGGCAACTGACGCGGTAAATTTCGCACTCGATTAGGCAAAGCGCTTTGCGTTTGAACAATTTTTAAAGATTACGAAAAAAGTAAGGATAGGCATTTTGTCTTTGCTATCCAAATTGGGGCTGAAAAAATTAGTCACGTTTCAGCAGAAAAAAGTAGGGCTGTGGTATTTTCTTGTAATCCATCATTCCTATGACAGTGTTTTCATCGATTTTGCGGAAAACATCAATAATTGGTTGTCGGTCATAGACGAGTGCAGCGCTCGATTTCCCACGGCATTCAACCATGCGAAGCCGCGCACAGCTTTCCCATGCTCGAAAGAGGGGAATTGAAAGTTGGAAGAGTTTCCCGCATGCCGATGTGCGAAATATTCGATATCGAAGTAATGACAGCGGTAAAAAGAGAGGATTTATCGGAACGAGGCTTCCAAATACGCTGGTAAAGAGCAATGGCTGAACATGGTTGTAGTCAATGAAAAGTTTCCCGTACCAATGGTACTTTTCTAGCAAATGATCCCATGGATGTCCTGTGGGGTAGCTTTCCCCACGCCATTGTCCAATCATGAAATCGATTGTCACTGGTTCAAGGCTATCAAAATAGGTAAGGGCTTCGTGTACGTTCATGCGCGTATCCATTGTGAAGAATTGTATTCAGTTACAGTTTTGTTTCGAAATCTTGTCGGGACGAATGCTTCAAATGAGCGATTATTTTGTTTGTTCTTTTTGAATCTGATCCTGTATTTCAAGGATTATCTCTTCTCCCATCATTTCGCCAATAATTTTCTTTACCATTTGGCGCGTTTCTTCTAAATATTTTTTTTCGTTCTCATCCAGCACAACCATATCCATAAATTGAAGGAGCCGATGATTGATCATCTCAAGATTTGAAATCGTCTCTTGGAGTTTTACATCATCCATGAGAGTGATCCTTTTATTATTGAATTATCGATAACAATCGCAATTACACATTAATAATTTTAAAAGAAGCGTCAACAATAATATTATTCGAATAAATTTGCATTTATGCCTAAATTACGAGCTATTCGGTTTGTCAGGATTGCTGCAGTCGCGCACTTCCCCTTTTAAGAGGGAAACTGCATGGGGCAATGCTTTTTCAATCACTTCGAGATTTTCTTTCACCGCTTTGGGACTTCCTGGCAGGTTGATGATAATGCTTTTTTTGCGAATTCCGCATATTGCGCGCGAGAGCATGGCATGAGGTGTGATTTTCAAAGATGCGTGCCGCATCGCTTCAGCAAAACCTGGCGCATATCGTTCGATGACCGATGCAGTTGCTTCTGGCGTGATATCGCGAGGGGAAAATCCTGTGCCACCTGTCGTGAAAATGACATTGATTTCAGCGTCGCTGTATTCAATAAGCTTTGAACGAATTTGATCGAAATCGTCAGCAATTATCGATTCCGCTACTATCGTATATCCGTGGCGATTTGCCCAATCGCGAATTTGCGGTCCCGACAAATCGCTCCGCTCTTTGCGGGAAGCGCGATCGCTTACTGTAATGATTGCGACAGAAATGTTTTCGATGTTACTCAATTTCGATGCTCTCCACAGTGAATTCTCTACCTGAAATGAGTTCAATGTCAGCAGACTGGCAAGTAGGGCAGCGAAATTGCCAATCATCTTTTGTAAAACTAAAATCGGTATTGCAGCGGTTGCATCGAAGTACTGCGGGGATGCGATTGATTTCAAGCGTTGCCGTCTCCGCAATGGTATCTTTGCTCACAAATTCGAAATACGTCTGCATCCATTCAGGTATTAAGTCTGATAGCTCGCCTACGATGAGGTTTATTTTCAAAACTTTTTTCGCGCCCGCTTTCGCTGCGTATTCGAGAACGATGTCCAAAATATTTCCCATTATCGACAGTTCGTGCACATTTCCCTCTTATTTGTTGCGCGCTGGGTGTGGTTTGAAAATGAGATAAAGATCGATGCCATCATCGCCATTGTCGTCAAAAAGCGCAATTCCTTTTTGAAAATATATGTACGCGCGATGTTTTCCCTTTGCAAGGGTGAGAAGTTCTTCATTTCCATAATGAAAAATGACGCGCTGTATCCCGTTTTCAAGCGAAACGCCATCATGCGTTACCCTTTTTTTGGCAAATCCCCCAATGGCTGAAACATTTCCTTTATGAAAAAAAATAATGCCATGTTCATTGCCGTAATAATAGATGTCTTCGAATGGAATATGCAATTCTGGTGGTAATTGAAAGATAGTTGTGAATACTTCTTGCGCGTTTTCAAACGTTACGACACGGATTGGAGAACCAAGGCGCGCAATTACATTTTCTTTATTATCATCGATCAATACTTTTTCAGCACCGATGCCTGGGATGACGAGCGTTTCATCGTTTTGGACGCGATTGGAGAGATTATGCGAACTCCCATAAACGACTGCCGAAAAACAGGTTAGGATAAGCGCCAAAGCAGATTTGGATTTTCGAAACTTCATAAATAGCTCTTTTTGAATCAATTTCAAATTCTTCGTAATTGTAAAGAGAAATTTGGTTTCCTGAAGTTTTTGAATTGAAATCGAACGATTTTGTATCATCTTGCAAACCGTGTTGGTGTAAATCCGATGTTTTTTAATTTTTATAAATTTTTTTATGCATGGAAAAATTTATTGCTATATTATTGTCACATAACATTACAAAGGGGGTATGCGATGGATGTCATTCATGCATTAAAGGAAAGGCGCTCGATAAACTATTTTCAACAGGACGAAACAATCCCCAAAGAAACCATCATGCAAATTTTAGAAGTGGCAAATCTTGCGCCATCTTCAAATAATCTCCAACCGTGGGAAGTGATCGTGGTAACCAGTGCTGAAAAAAAGAAAATTCTTCGGAAATGCGCATTTGATCAGGCAAAAGTGGAAGAAGCTGCAGCTGTATTTATCATTGTTGCCAATCCATCGGCAGCTGAAGAGAATATCGATGAAGTACTTGACTCGTTTGAAATGTTAGGGTATCGTAATGCAAAGGATCGCGAAGCAAATAAACAAGGCGCATTGAATTTTATTGGGGAAAAAGAAAGCCTGCGCAGAAAAATCTTTGCAGTGAAGAATGCCTCTCTTTTTGCGATGTGCCTGATGATCGCTGCAAGGGGATATGGATTTGAAACTCATCCCATGGATGGATTTATCGAAGAAAATGTCAAAAAAGAATTCAATATCCCTCAGGATCGAATAATACCGATGCTTATTGCTCTTGGCACATTGAGAAAGGGAGTAACGCTATTGCCGCGGGCATGGAGAAGGCCTGTCGAGCGATTTGTGCGGTTTGAGTAATTATGAAATATCTCTTTGGCCCTGTACATTCGCGACGCTTTGGCCGTTCGCTGGGTATTGATCTTTTACCGAAAAAAATATGTACAATGAACTGCATCTATTGTGAATGCGGGGAAACGGAAGTATGCACTGATGCGGTATTCGAATATGTTCCGACAAATGACGTGATCGAAGAGCTTGCTCAATACCTTTCCACCAAGCCGATGCTGGATGCAGTAACTTTTGCGGGTTCTGGCGAACCAACTTTGCATTCTGGGATTGGGACAATCATTAATTTCTTAAAAACGAGTTTTCCTGAATATCGCGTTGTGGTTCTCACAAATGGATCGCTTTTATGGCGTGATGAGGTTCGCCGTGCAATTTTACAGGCCGATGTGATTGTTCCAAATCTCGATGCGGTATCGCACCATGTGATGCAGAAAATTAACCGACCCTGCAACGGGTTAATAGCTGAAAAAATAATTGAAGGCCTGGTGAAACTTCGCAAAGAGTTTTCAAAAACAATCATCCTTGAAGTTTTTATTGTTCCCGGAATAAACGATCACCTCGATGAGTTAGAACGAATCCGCGAGGCGGCACTTCTCATTCACCCCGATTGCGTGCAACTCAATACAATAGACAGACCACCCGCAGTTGAGGGCATTGAACAAGCCAATTGCGTTCTCCTTGAAAGAGTAAAGAATTTCTTTTCCCCCCTCTGCGTGGAAATAATAGGAAGTGCGAAGGATTTCCACACGCAAGAAAAACCAGTGGAATTTGAGCACGTTTTGGCCATTATCAAGCGCCGTCCCTCAACGAAGGAAGATATAATTAACGGTTTGGGCATTCATCCGAAAGAGGCAGAAAAAATTTTGGATGAACTCCTTCGAAAGGGAATTATTGATCGAAAAAAAGGGGTTCGTGGGGAATTTTACTCGTTGCGGTGAGAAAAATTGCTTGCATTTGCGTATGAAATGGTATTAAAGAAATGTTTTATTCTTGACACAATAATGGTGTTTTTAAAACTCGCTTGCCTGTGCTAAAAGGCAAAGCGAGTTAGCAAAAAGGGTACGTGTATAGGGGTGTACATGGCGGTTCGGAATGCAGAAAAAGAAGAAAAGCGCAAGCTGCAAATTGGAATTGCTGCCTATGAAGTCATTGCGAGCAAAGGGTATAATAGTTTTACCATTGAAGATATTGCCAATGCCGCAGGCCTTTCAAAAGGTGGCGTGCTCCATTACTTTAAATCAAAAGAAGACATTCTCATTTACCTTTTAGAACAAATTTACATGCGCATTGAAGAAAATATTAAACGGCGCGCAGAGAAATATCGCACGCCCGAACGCAAAATGAAAGCGCTCATCATCTCGTACATCGCGACTGCAAAGCGCAATCCGAAATTTTACACGGTGATGGTGGATTTTTGGGCGCAGATGGCTGTGAATGAACGCATAAGGGCAATCAACAGCAAAATTTACGAACGAATGAGTGCGGAAATCAAACGAATAATCGATATGGGCATCGAAGAAGGGGTATTCAAACCGATTAATTCAAGCGATGCAGCCTATGCGATCATTGCAATGGTGATGAATGCTGCCATTCAGTGGACGTTTAACCAGGATTTGTATAATATCGATCATGTGGCGCGCGTGTGCATGGCAATGGTGTTGGATTACCTTAAAAAATGAAATTTTTTAATGTGTAATTTTGTTTTTTAACGATTCTGCAACTGCGGCAATTTCCTCTGAAGTGCTTGCGAGTTCCATTGCGCCAGATGCAAAACTTTGATTAAGCTCGTTGATGTGGGTAATCGATTGAACGATTTCGCCAATCGCAATTTTTTCTTCTGCGGCAGAGGTATTAATTTCTTCCGATTTATTTCGCACCGTAATTGCATGGTCGTTGACGAGCTTATTGATATCAAGCTGCGTTTTCATTTCGTTGTTGATGTTCGAAATGGCGTCGATGATGGAATTGACGTTTTTAATTGTGGAGCGCATCAAATCGACAGTCTGTTTTACATTTGTCATGCCGCGATTTACAGCATCTTCAGTTTTTTGGATGAGCTTCGCAATTTCCTTGATGCTATCGCTTGTCTGCACTGCAAGCTTTGATATTTCATCAGCAACGACAGCAAACCCTCTCCCCGCTTGACCCGCGCGTGCAGCTTCGATTGCTGCATTGAGCGAAAGAAGGCTAATTTGATCTGAAATTTGATTGATGACATCTACAACTGTGGTCATTTGCTTGGAGCTTTCGATGATCGCATTCATTGTTTCGTTCATCGTGTCGAGGATTTTCTCACCAGCATGCGTTTCGCGGGCTGTAGCTTCGGAAATGCGATATGTGGTGTGTACCAGTTCTCGGAGACGCTCTATCGATTTCGAAAGATCGCTTATTTTTTCAATAAGAACATTTAAACTTTCAAATTGACCTTTTACGTTTTCCACTGCGATATCCATGCTGGCCGAGACTTCTTCAACAGAGGAAGTAATTTGTTCGACGGTTGCTGCCTGATTTTGCGCACTTTCGCTGAAGCGATTGGCAGTTGCCGACATTTGTTCTGCCATCGATGCGAGCGTAATTGAGGTATCGCCTATCGATTGGTGCAGTTCGCGAAGTTGTTGGAATTGTTTTTGATTTATTTCAAGTTCTCTTTCTACATCTTTTATTGCAGCGCGGTTTGTTGTGATGATGAGCATTGAAAGCGCATAGGTGAATATAAGACTTAAGCTGCTGTCTATAAGACCGGTTTTGAGAACCTGTTGATGAATTATTCCATCATGAAGATTCATAAAATAAAACGCGATGTGAAAAATGAGAAAAAATATTGCAATTGCGGTTGTCCAGCGGCGAAGGCAAAAAAGCGCCGCAAAGACAAGCACCGCTTGCGAGGCATAGATAAGCGAGGAAAACCCTATTCCCCCTGTTCCCTTATATTGAAGGTAGGTGCCAAATACAATGGTAATTGCAGCAGCAAACGAGGTGATGTTTGCAGCCCAGTTGTATTGCCCAATGCGAAGCAAAATGAGGCTTACGAATGTACCTGTAAGCATGGGAATGGCAATGAACAGCGGACGTTGAACATCGCCGCGCACGATGCCAGTGATGGGAGGTGTGATTGCAACTACGATAAAAATAATGATGTTCATTGTGAGGAGGAGTTCTGCTTTGCGCTTTATAATAGCCGTTGCACCGGAATATTTCGCTAAAAATGAATCTTTCATTGGCATTGTTGGCTCCAACACATTGCGAACAGGTTTTCGTTGATCTCACGAAAATCGTTAAATATGATAAGTGAGAAATTTTCGCAAGAAAAATTCACATTTTTGAAATAAAAAATTTAAAAATTGGTCAACGACCAAAAAATTTGTTGTTGACCAATTGATATACACATTGCTGTTTTCCGTCATTTAAAAAATGTACCCATTGACAAACCGAATGCGCGTTTGCTTACAAGCACAGAATCTCATCTTCTGTAAGATCTTCAACTCGAACGGGATCGATGCCTTTAATCATAGCGGCGAGTTTTTTGTTCGAAATTTCAGGGAGCGTATATACAATGCGCCATTTTCGCTCTTGTAACCACATAAAGAAGCGCCATGCATAGCAATCCTTACAATGTACTTTCTTTTTTTCGAGATATGCATCGCCTTCAAGCCCTTCGAGTGCTTTGTGGTGTGGGCATTCGATATCTTTACAAAAAGTACCCGACTTATACTCGCGTGCCATATCATCTCCTATTTAAACAAATAATTTTTTTATTATTCCATCAGAAATATAGCAAAAAAAATGTTATTCTCAAAATAAAATGTGTATAGGTCAATGACCAATGAAGGTATCCATTGCCTTTGTCACGCCAGTTACATGTGCAAGCCAATCGCCAACTGGAGCGGGGAAAAATTTTATTAAAGGAATGATGCGCACCATTGCGGGAATTTTCACATACGTTTTTTCTTTTTTAACAGCATCGACAACTTTCTTTGCAACGTAATTGGGCTTAAGTACAGGATTAAACATAGGTGCTTTGAAGCCTGCAAACATTCCCGTGTCAATAACAGAAGGGCAGACGCATGTTACCGCAATAGGATGCCCATATTTTTTCATCTCCATTCGCAGCGAATCGGTAAAACCAACTACTGCAAATTTTGTTGCGCAGTAATCTGCCATTCGAGGAACGGCTAAAAGGCCTGCTGCTGAAGCGATGTTGACAATATGGCCGCTTTTTTGGGCAATCATGGCGGGCAAGAATTGTTTTGTCATCCACATGAGCCCTAAAAGGTTTACATCGATTGTTTTTTTTATTTCGCGATAGATAAAGTCAACGATTGGTTTCCCAATTACGATTCCCGCATTATTGATGAGCACATCTACCGAGGTGGTTTTTTTAATAAGAGTTGCTGTTTTTTCAATTGCTTTGTGGTTTGCCATATCGCAAATGAAGGGAGTAACGCGTACCCCGTATTCTTGTGCTTTTTGTGCGGTATCCAAAAGCTTCTGTTTGTTTATGTCAATGAGCACAAGATGTGATTTTTCTTTTGCAAACTGGAGTGCCATTTCTTTTCCAATACCCGATGCGGCCCCTGTGATGAGCACTGTTTTTCCAATCAGCAATTTCATTTCAATCCTCCAATCTTTATCGCAAAAACTTTTGGGTGTAAGTTCGTTTTTGGTTGGATGTCCAATTAACATAAATGCATATCCGCCGAAAAATTGCAAGAAAAAATTGTTCTAAGAAGCGGAAAGAAGCGAGAAATTGCGTTATTTAAATACATTGCGCATTCTTCGTTTTGAAGAAATTGGATTGGGATTTGATTTGGTTTGATTTTACACGAGAAACGATATAATGGAGCAGGTTTAACAGTACAATGGAGTTACATTTTGTGCGATAGCAATGAAAAATTACACGAAGAAAACAGAGGTATTTGACAATCGATTGGCGATGTAAATTGCTTTATTTTAAAGAAAAAAATATAATAACGAAAGATGGGAAAATTTTTTACTTCGGGCAATTGTACATGTAAAAACAGCCAATCGTTGACAACTGTATTATCAGAGGTCATACGGAATGTTCCCCATTCCGCCAATGCCAGCAACACAACGCATTTTATCACGATGGGGAAAAAATGTATTTGAAGATGCCCTATAAAGCAGCATAGGGATAACGTGAGATAGGATATTGTGACGGGGATTTCCAAATTTTTGCCGATGAGATAGATGGGACCAAAAGATGAGAAAACTCATTCAGGTGGTACACGCACAAGAAAGAAAAGAAGCCTTTTTGTGGGAAAAGAATTTTGAAAACCTTTCTGAAATGCATATTCTATAATCAGAACAATAACATAAAAATGTGCTGATAAAGGCGTTAGGTCGAAGTTAATACTAATTACCGAAAATTTTTTTATAATTTATATTTTGCTTTTATTTCTGTTCTTTTTTCATCCGAAAGCGAACGCATATACGCTTTCCATCCTGGGCAAAATCTAATATGAAAACGCCATATTCGCCCAATAAGCGAATTAGGATTTTTATCGTATTTGGCGCGCAGAGGACATTGTTCACACTGGTTCCATTTCATAATAATTCCCCATTTTTTTATTTATTTAAATTCACGTTGTTGTGTGATAAGCGCATTTTGGCAATATTTTATTTTTTTATTGACAAATATACCAAAAATTTTTAATGTCTATTAAATCTATAGATTTAATATATTTTAGGAGAAAAAAATGGGTTATCGACTAAAAACTCTTGCGGTTCATGCCGGCCAAGAACAACCAGATCCTGTAACCGGAGCGAGAGCAGTTCCAATCTATCAAACAAGCTCATATGTCTTCAAAAGCCCTGAAGATGCTGCCAATCTCTTTGCTCTCAAACAATTTGGCAATATCTATACCAGAATAATGAATCCAACAACAGATGTGTTTGAGCAAAGAATTGCTGCAATTGAAGGAGGGGTCAGAGCCCTTGCGCTGGCATCAGGGCAGGCTGCTGAAACATTTGCGATTCTCAACATCACGAGGGTGGGAGATGAGATCGTTTCTCTCAACAATCTCTATGGAGGGACATATCAGCTTTTTCATTATACATTACCAAAACTAGGTCGAACAGTGCGATTTGCAAATTCATATGATCTCAATGAGGTAAGACGCTTAATTAATGACAAAACAAGGGCGATCTATGCGGAAACCATCGGCAACCCAAAGCTCGATGTGCCCGATTTTGAAGAGCTCGCGCGCATTGCCCATGAAGCCGGTGTTCCGCTTATTGTGGACAATACCGTCGGCGTGGGGCTTGTTCGACCAATTGAGTATGGTGCCGATATTGTCGTGCTTTCGGCAACGAAGTTTATTGGAGGTCATGGGACATCGATTGGCGGTGTGATTGTCGATTCAGGAAGGTTCGATTGGGGCAATGGAAAATTCCCTGATTTTACTGAACCTGATCCAAGCTATCATGGGTTGCGCTATCAGGAAGCGTTTGGGAATATTGAAGGAATCGGCAATATTGCGTTCATCGTAAAAGCGCGCGTGCATCTTTTGCGCGATATTGGGGCTTCGCTAAGCCCGTTTAATTCATTTCTCTTTCTGCAGGGCCTTGAAACGCTTCCCCTTCGCCAGGAACAGCATTCAAAAAATGCAATGGCAGTCGCAGGATTTTTATCCAGCAATCGGCTTGTTTCGTGGGTGAACTATCCAGGATTGGCAACTCATCCATCCCACAATCTTGCGAAAAAATATCTTAAAGGCAATTATGGTGCCTTGGTAACTTTTGGCATCAAAGGGGGGCTTGATGCGGGGATAAAGTTTATTTCGGAGTTGAAACTTTTTTCTCATCTTGCAAACATTGGCGACACGAAGAGCTTGGTGATCCATCCGGCATCGACGACTCACCAGCAGCTTACTGAGGAGGAACAGCGGGCAACTGGCGTTACGCCCGATCTCATCCGACTTTCAATAGGGATTGAAGATGTGGACGATATCATTGAAGATCTCGACCAGGCGCTCAAGAAAGCAGTACCGCGGTTGTGAGCATAAAGTTGTCTGATGTGCGATGTTTGTATGATTTTTCTTTTAAGAAAGGAGAACCGGCGATGGCACGAATATTTTCTGATAACAGCTTAAGCATTGGCAATACCCCATTGATAAAACTTAATCGAATTGCCGGGGATTGCAAAGCTACCCTTGTGGCAAAAATTGAGGGAAGAAACCCCGCATATTCGGTGAAATGCCGAATTGGCGCGGCGATGATTTGGGATGCAGAAAAGCGCGGCATCCTCGTTCCCGGAAGAGCGGATGTGACAGTGGTTGAACCGACAAGCGGCAATACCGGTATCGCATTAGCGTTTGTCTGTGCATCGCGCGGATACCCGCTTATTTTAACAATGCCCGATACGATGTCAATTGAGCGGCGAAAGATGTTGCAAGCGTTTGGAGCAAAACTGGTGCTTACTGACGGGGCAAAAGGGATGAGAGGTGCTGTAGAAAAGGCAGAAGAAATAGTTAGCTCTGACCCCCAGAAGTACTTTATGCCCCAACAGTTTAAAAATCCCGCAAATCCCGACATTCATTTTAAAACAACTGGCCCAGAGATTTGGAACGATACCGATGGGGCGATTGATATTTTTGTGGCAGGAATTGGTACTGGTGGCACGATCACGGGAGTAAGTCGCTATATTAAACATGTCCAAAAAAAACCAATTCGATCAATTGGTGTTGAGCCAGTTCATTCTGCCGTGCTTACTGCGATTCGAAAAGGCGAAGCGCCGCAACCAGGGCCCCATAAAATTCAAGGGATAGGCGCGGGATTTAAGCCCGATGTATTGGATCTTACCTTGGTCGATGACATTATCGCGGTTTCGAATGATGAAGCGATGGAATACGCGCGAAGGCTTCATCGCGAGGAAGGCATCACCGCAGGGATTTCATCGGGTGCCGCAGTATGTGCGGCGATAAAAGTAGGTACCATGCCGGAGAACGCGGGCAAGCTAATTGTAGTAATTTTGCCCGATGCGGGAGAGCGGTATCTTTCAACCACGCTGTTTGAATGATGGGTGAGGGTCGTTGGTATGAAGCTTTCAACCCGGGCGCGGTATGGGATACGGGCAATGGTAATGATTGCAACGAATAGGGGTCAGAGCCCTATCGATTTGAATGTAATAGCAAAAGAGCAGGGAATTTCGAAAAAATATTTACATGCGCTTTTGGTCCAATTGAAACGCGCAGGGATGCTCGAAAGCATTCGCGGAAAATCAGGTGGGTACCGTTTGGCAAAAAAACCGGATGAAATTACGTTACTTGAGGTGTATGAAGCGCTGGAAGGAAATATCGACCTGGTAGATTGCCTAATCGATGAGGCGCGTTGCGCGAGGGCACGCAACTGCCTTGCACGAAATATTTGGCAGCGATTAAGCAATGCGATGCGCAAAGAGCTTTCTTCTGTGACACTTGCTGACGTCGTCTGCAACTTTTATGGAGCAACAGATGGATGTTATGAAATATAAAAATAAGCTTCGAAAATGTGTATTGACATACGGATTGCCGAATTTTTATTTTAGAGCAGCGATTTAGTATTGTATAATGAAAAATGAGCCATACAAACCATCAATTGCAACAATTTTTCGAAAAAGCCCAAACACGGCGCAATTTCGAAGTGAAATGATAAACACAGGGGGAAATTTTTCCCTAACTTCCGATGACATCATCGAGCTTGGCGTCGCATATCTTGAACGTTTTCCGGGTTGTTACGGAAACGAAGAGTGCGATGATGTACGCGATGCGTATGAAGTAGCAAAAATTTGCACCATTGAATATCTCATCGCCAATTTTAATGAAGATATCAAGGCTATTCTCCGTGCGGGGTTTTCACAGGTCGATACAATTGCGCACGCTTCCCGGGAATTGAAAAGAATAACGAAACCGGAAATGTTTCTCAATATTCTCAATACGCTTTCAACGAGAAGCGAAACGCTCCATGATATTGTAAAAACTGTTCCACCAAGCATCATTCGGGAGCGGTTTAGCGGAGCACTTGCATTTGCGAGCAACGTAATTTATTTATTAGGAATTGATGGAGGTATTGCTTGAATTTATTTTATTATGAGATATAGTTTTGTTCAGGAAACTTTTACGAATTCTATTGACGGGAAAATGGCTATTTATAAGTTCAGTGCATTTCTTAGAACTTTTAATCATGGAAGGAGGATATGAATACGTTTAAAAGCTGGTTTATTTCCACTTGTTTTTTTACGTTTGTGGTGATCACATTGCCAATTATGTTTGCCATCGCGCTCATTATTAAACTATGTACATGGTGGTTTGACAAGCGCCTTCGGTTGCTTCACCTTTTTACCTGCTTTTGGGGGAGCATGTATACCTACATCATGCCAGCGTGGAAAATAAAAATTGAAGGAAGAGAGAAATTCCGAGATAACGTCGCATATATGGTGGTATGCAATCATCAATCGCTTCTTGATATTTTAATAAATTTTCGACTATATAAACATTTCAAGTTTGTGTCGAAAATTGAGATCTTTCGCATCCCATTTATTGGATGGAATATGTTGCTCAATCGATATATAAAACTCAGGCGTGGCGATAAGCAAAGCGTTGCGCAGATGATGAAGGACGCGGGCGAAAGGCTTATGGAAGGGAGTTCTGTGCTATTTTATCCGGAGGGGACTCGTTCTGAGACGGGAGAGTTTCGACCTTTCAAACCGGGAGCGTTTATCCTTGCAAAAGAAAAGAAAGTCCCTATTTTACCAATTGTGGTAAGCGGCACGAAGGATGCGTTGCCGAAAAAAAGTTTCGACTATCATGGCGTCCACAAAATATGGCTTCGTGTGCTCGATGAAATACCTTTCGAGACTTTCGCCAATATGAAAGTTGAGGATTTGATTGAAATGGTGCGCAATCTTATGCTTGAAGCGTATCGCCAACTTGATCGAGAACGGCTTATGGCAAACGCATAAAAAGGCACTTTTCGCTACTTTTGAATTTTTTTTGAAAACGCACGTAGAGGATGCGCACTATTCTTCTCATCGGCATTAATGCGAGGTATTCGCATCCAGCTGTTGCGCTTTACTATTTGCGGTCATTTGTTCGCCATATACCCGTTTTGGTTCGTATTAAAGAATTTACAATACGTAATCAAATAGAGGATATTCTAAAAACAATTGATAGCTATCAACCAGATGCAATCGGTTTTTCGGTTTACATATGGAATTCAACTATTGTGAAACAGTTGCTTTCACGGCTTTCGCGCAAAAAGCGATTTATTGTATTTCTTGGTGGGCCAGAAGTTTCGTATAATGCATCCCAATGGCTTGAATCGCATCCAGCGATCGATTTTATTGTTACTGGTCCGGGAGAAGAAGGCTTTCGTCGGCTTGTGGAAAATCATTTTAATCTGAAAGAAAATATCATCATTTCCAAAAATCCACCCTTTGCAGAGTTGCCCTTCCCTTACTTAGAAGATGATTTTAAAAATTTTGTGAATAAAAACATATATTATGAATCTAGTCGCGGTTGTCCGTTTAGCTGTGCGTATTGCATTTCATCGTGCAGCGATCAAAAACTTCAGTTTCGAGAGCTTTCTCAGATAAGCGGTGAAGTCGACATCATTATGAATCATTCACCAAAGTTGGTAAAATTTGTTGATCGTACATTTAATGCAAAAGCAGAGAGAGCGCGCATAATATGGGAAATGCTCATCGATCGATATGGGGAAAAGCGAACAACATTCCATTTTGAAATTCATCCCGCTTTGTTGACAGAAAAGGACTTTTCTCTTTTGCAGAGAGCCCCGCGGGGTCTGTTTCAATTTGAAATAGGAATACAAACAGTTCACAGGGATGTGCGCCTTGAAATAAATCGAAAGGGCAATTGGGAAAAGGAGAAAGCAGCAATTGAGCGATTGCATGCAATGAACAACATTCACCTTCACGTTGATCTCATCGCAGGGCTTCCGAGGGAGGATTTCAATATGTTAGGTGATTCTTTTAATAAGGTTTATGCCCTTGGTGCTGATCATTTTCAGCTTGGAATTTTAAAGCTTTTGCCGGGAACGGCAATTCGAAAATGTTCAGATGATTACGAAATGAAATATAATCCTGAGGCGCCATATGAAATTTACCAGAACAAGTGGCTTAACGAAGAGAAAGTGCGCATCATAAAACGGGTAGCGCGCCTTGTAGATGCGCTGTACAATTCAAAACGTTTTGTTACAACGATGAATGAACTTTGTGAGAAATTTTTTTCACCATGGCAGTTGTACTGCGCTATGGCAAATGAAAACAAGGAAGATTTTTGCGATGTATCGTGGCTTACAATGTATCGCGTATTGATGGATTTTATTTCAAGATTTTTTAGCAATGAAGTAGATTTTTTCCGCGACTGTTTAATGTACGATTGGTTTTCAAGCTTCACTACAAATCGTATTCCGTCGATTTTTAAAGGGAAACGCTATCGAGAGTACAATGCAAAGGTATGCGATTTAATAAAGCGAGATGAGCACTCCTTTGGCACAAGTAATCAAAAAACTATGGTCAAGGTATTGGTTCCGGAAACAGAAAAATTTAAACAAAAATATCTCCACGGTGGCGAGGTAGTTGCGTATCGCGACGATGGAACGAAAAAAATATTTTTTAAAGAAGATTTACGGTAAAATTCGAACTTTTTTTGTTGTACATTTTTGATAAGGTTTATTTCATAAAAGTATTACCCAAAATCAGCTTTTTTTGCGGTTGCTTAATTTTCCATTTTCTCAATATTTGGAAGTGGAAATACGGGGATGCCTTCTTCTGCTAATTCTTGCATTTCTTGAAGAGATGTTTCTCCGTAGATTCCGCGCGTTTCTTCAATGCCATAATAAATGGCACGGGCTATTTCTGGAAAATCGCGACCCACGTTTTCAAAGTTTGCTTCGACAAACGCGCGTAGTTCTTTCACAAATTCAAAAAACGTTTGTGCATTTTTGTCTTTTGCAATTTTTGACACAGGCCGTGCTTGTATTGAGCAGCCAGAAAAGAGCCGTTTTACGTTAGTAGAATTGCACAAGGGGCATGCGATGAGGTTGTTTTTTAATTGCTCTTCAAAGGATTGGTAATTCTTAAAAATTCCTTCGAAGCGGTGTTCGTTGTTGCACTCAAGATCGAATGAAATCATAGATCCCTACACCTTATCGCTATTATATTATTGAACAATGTAGCGAATTGCTGTTATGATGTCAAGACAGAAGTCGCAAAAATGTTAGCGAATAAATAGCATCATAGCGGTTGCACCATCGTTCGAATTTTTCCACTTGTGATTGCTTCCATAAGTTCGGCACCCATTTGTTCCGAACGGCGCGCCACTGCAGTCCAGTATGCAATTCTTTCGTCATCTTTCCCTAAAAATAGTTTAAAGTCTTTTCGATCGGGTATTTTTTTCAATGGTAGATTGTCGACGAACTCATATGAGGGAGCGATGAGCACAACCTGCTTAACATGTGAAGGGTTTGGTCTTCGCCATCGTAATCCCTTATCGAACCACCCTGGGATGATGTAGTCGAAAAAATGAGGATATAGTACAATTTCGGTGGTGTCAACACAAAATGGGATATCGAGGTGATAATCGATAATCCCACCGTCGCGGAACGTTCCTGCGGGTGCGCCATCGATATGCCGAATTCCCTCCATAAGAAGGGGGATTGATCCCGAAGCCATAAGTGCTTTTCGAAAATTGAGTTCTGTGAGCACCACATCGATGCGCGGAAAGGCGTTTTGGTGCATGATTGCCGGAGGCGTTCGGCCATCGTAAAAAAGCACGCGATCGAAAAAAAAGCGAAGCGCATTGCGCGAGAAAGCATTGAATGCTGCAGCGCATGCGAGATGAATCGCCAAAGCTGGTTTTCTGTCAGTTGATCCAAAATATTTTGAGCGCACTGCAAGGATGTGAGCTCGCATAAAGGGATGGCGAAGGATGTATCGAATCGCATCATCGCTGAGATATTCATTCATAACGCGATAAAACTCTCTTGTGATTTCGTGAGAAGTAGGTTTTCGTGTGTAGCGTTGATGGATGTATGCATTTTTGAATTCTTCAACCGCTTCGATTGGATTCTTTTGTGCAAGTGCAGCCATCCGCCAGCTTCCAATTGAAGAGCCGATGAAAAACAGCTCTTTTTTTCTATTTTTAAAAAGCAATGGGAGCATTTTATCGATCCCCACGAGCACAAGCCATTTGGGGCCCCCTGACGCTGCAGCAATCATTTTCACACGGTCGGGATTTAATCCTTCGTCGCGGATGATTTCTATTGCCTTTGCACCCGCGCGTATGGAAAGGGAAGAAGGCATATGGCAATCTCCTTGGGAATTTGCATTAGAGTATTAAATGAAAGAATTGTTCTTTATAAAAAACTAATTATTTGTATTTAGCGCAATTATAATTTGATGAAAAAATAAAAAACCCCGGAAATTTCCGGGGGAATGTCTCTGTACGGTTAAATGGTGTTAGTATCCTCTGTTTTTTAAGTCGGACACAATTTGCACGAAATGATCTCCTGGATCGTAGCCGGGAGCCGGTAACGATAAAATCCCCACGGCCTGCATGTGATCGACTCCAGGTCCCCACCATGCTCCTTCGATGGTTCCTCGGAAATTTCCCCATTTGGCTGAATTCACAGAAACAAGCCCATCGTTTGCGCCTTCAAAAGGAAGCATGATTGCCCACGTAATAGCAAGCGCTGTAGCGGGAAGTTTAATTTTATATGCCCAGCTTTGGTAATACACTCCCGGCATATTTGGCGTATTTGGATTGAATACGTTGATCATATGCGAGCGTACTAAATCGTACCCATTTGCAACGCTGTTGCCGTTTACATCGCCCATCAAAAAGCTCATTACAATATCGAGAATTCCTCCTACTAACCACTCCAATGAGTTGGGGATGATACCCATTATTATGTCAGCGATGACGCTTCCGCGATGTGGCCCTGCGATGCTGGTATGGCTTGCTACCCGAGAAGCCATTCCGAGATTGGAAATCGCGTATCGCGTATAAATGGCACCGTGGGAATGGCCAATTACATTTATTTTTGATTTTCCAGTGATAGCAAGAATTTGAAGAACCTGAAGTTTCCATTGCAATCCCTTATTTGCCGTTGAATCCATCGCATTGACGCTTGTGATGTAGACATCCGCCCCATTTTCTTCTAAGTCGCCCGTCACAGCCGCCCAATAATCAATTATCCCAAGAATCATTGCCTGGGTGCCCATCCCGTGCGATAGCACGATGGGGTAGCGCGTTGTACAACTATTACTACTTCCTCCAGCCAATAAAGTGTGTGGAATTGCAAGAAGTGCACATAACATAAGAAGTGAAATTTTTTTTGTCATGCAATTACCCCCATTGTGGTTTATATTATATATACCGACCAGTCGGTATTAACAATATAATAATTCGCTTGATTTGTGTCAAGTGAAATTTAGACTGATATGCTATGTTATCCAGGAATGATTCACGGCTCTGACCCCTTAAATGAAATGCGTGTCAAAGGGTGATTTTTTAATTTAAATTGGAGTACTGGTCATGAGATTTTCTCAAAATTTGCTTGGGTTCTCAAATTCGATGCCAGTGTTTGTTTTTATTGCAGTGCTTTATGTTATTTCACAAGTAGCAATTGCGGTAATATTGCATCCGCTAAATATTTTCGATGTGTTATTGATGCAGGTAACGCTTTCTGATACGACAATACGTGCAATCGTTCAACGGTGGATGAGCGAAAAGTTAATTGAACGCTTTGTGATGCATTTTTATTTCGATTTTGTACATCCGTTACTGTATGGTATCTTGTTGACATTGTTCATGCGAAAGGTTTTTCAAAGAATTTCATTTCCTCAAAAATGGAATTTTTTTCTTCTACTGCCATGGATAGCAGTGATGATGGATGTATTTGAAAATTGTCTCCATTTATATTTTGTGGTTAATATTGAGAACATTACGCGCATAAGCGCGGTTATTTCTGGGCTTGCATCAATAGTAAAATGGTCGATGATAGGTGTGTCAGCAATGAGTATGGGTTTGCTTTATTCGTTACACTGCATTTGTACTGCAAAAAACCGAAGCAAAAACTCCAAAGCGGACTAAAACGATCAAGATTGTGATGTGCTATCATTAAAAAAGATGTTTTCAAATCGAAAATGGCAGAACAATTTTTTGTTTTCGTTTCTAAATGATGTTCAATAAACAAAAAAATCGTTTCAGGAATTATTTACCTAAATAATCATTTTGGAACTCCTTCTTGCGAGCACAATTGTTTTATGCAAATTCCTTTTTGTTTACCCATTTTATTTTGAAATATGATTTGCTTGGCGAATAAAAAAATTTAAAATTTAGTTATTCTCATTAATTCAATGAATTCGCTATTGCCTTGGTAAATTTTCGAATCGAACTGACTATTTTAAAATTGTAAAAAATATTATTTAATTATAATTAATATAATTAAAATCGAGCAATTTTTATCAATTTATTAATAAACAAAAAAATTATAAATTAAATATATAATTTGATACGCATAAAGGTAAAAATGATCATTCCAGTACTTTTTGCACAAAAAAATAAAAAATGTCAAAAATTATGTCACATTTTATTAAAAAAATCAATTTTTTTTAAGCAAATTGTAAAAATTTTTATTGTAAAATTCTTTTTTAAATTTTATTTTTGTCCCAAATGGGCTAAAATTTAGTATTATAATTATAAGATGAACACGAAAGTTCTCGTAGTATATGTTTTAGGAAATATGTACCGAAGTACAGCAAATAAAATAAAGAAGAGCAATTGCTTCATGACGTTTTCTGTAATGAAGGTGATCCCGCTCGTTTTGTGTGGGATCATCGCAAGCGGATGCGGTGTGGGGTTTGAATATTCATATATTACATATATCAATGGAAATGTATTTGTAAACGGAGATCGCATTGAAGCGCCGTTTGAGCTAATAGCGCCAACAACGCTGCAAAGCGCGAAGAATTCGTTTGCGGTGCTTCAAATTGGAAACGCAGCGCAATTTGCAATCTTATCGAATACAGCGCTTCGCTATGAAGTCGATCAATCTGAAAAGGCTATAGATCTTTCTTTGGAAAAGGGATCTGTCGTTGCGGCTATACGCACGAGTGCAGCGCGCATGCTTCTTCGCTATAGCGATGTTTCTCTTTTCACAAAGGATGGTACGTTTGAAATAAATTGCGACAACGACGCAATCCTCATTTGCGCATTTGAAGGAAATGCGGAACTTGTGAAAGGCAATGCGCACCATCGATTGAATGCAGGAGATGCATGCGAAATTGTCGGAAGCGATGTTTTTGTGCGAAAAGTGACTCCACGGGAAAAACGAATGGGAGTTTTAATGCAAAAAATAGCGATGATCGATGTGGCGAGATTGGGCACCATTGCGCCATCCTCAATTGTGCCTGCAGTGGTAGTAATCGAAATGATGTCGAGTGTGCCGCATAACCTTCGAGAAGCGCTTACGATGAGCCGCCTTGCGCGAAAGGAAGGACCTCTTTCGGTTATTACAACAAAGGATGGAAAGCAAGTTGTGGGGCATGTGCGCGCGCGCGGGAACAAATTGGAAATCGCCACTGGCGACGGAATGGTGGTGGTTTCACAAATTAATGTCGTCTCTGTTGTCCCATACGCCACAGCGAGGTGATTATTGTTATGAAATATTATTTTAAATTTTATAAAAAGAAATGTCGATATACGAAAAGGGGATATTTGTGTGTGTGCGATTTATCGTGCATGGGAGGCATGTTATGAATATGAATGTCAATGCAATATATCGCAGTTTTATAATGCTTGTAATAGGCATCGCCCTTGTTTTCCCGCTTTTTGGCTGTCTAGGTTCGGGCGATGAGGGCGATACAGAGCCGCCTGTCATTATTAGCAGAAGTCCCGACAACCACGCTACAGATGTACCGGTAAATACTCAAGTGCATGTGGTCTTTAACAAAAGCGTCATAAATATTTCCAATTCGACCTTTTACCTCACGCGCCTCGGTTCTTTTGGGAATATCCCCGCAACGGTTAGTTACGATGATGCCTCCCGCACTGCAACGCTTACTCCAACCGAACCGCTTGAATGGAATACAATTTACTATGTGACCATTACCGGTGATGTGCGAAGCCGCGCGGGCGTGGCGCTTGAAGCGGAGTCGTGGACATTCATTACCGCATCGGAACGAGATTCAATTGCTCCTGAAATCGTTGAAATGAGCCCAGCAGCAGATTTTTATGTAGATATCAACACGGAAATTTATGTTGTTTTTAGCGAGCGGGTTTTTAATGTAAGCGAAAATACGTTTTATTTACTTGACAATTCTACTGGTCAAAAAGTTTCTGCGAAAGTCTCTTACAATCAAGATGCATTGAAAGCAACTCTACAGGCGGGGACGCTTAAAGAGTGGACAAGCTATACGCTCTATGTAACAGACCAGATTGTCGATGGGGCAGGAAATCACCTTTCCATCAAGCAGTGGACGTTTACCACCAACGATACAACAAATCCCTCGGTGGTGCACAAATCGCCCGAAGGAAGCAATGTGCCACCAAATACTCTGGTAAGTGTAATTTTTAGCGAATCGATAAACGCAAGTACGATTAATAAAACGACTTTCAGCCTATTCAAAAAAGAGGCAGGGAATTACATCCCTGTAACAAATGTTACGGTAACGTATAACAATGCAACCAAGACAGCAACTTTGATTCCGAGTTCGGGTCTTTTACCTGGAACAGAGTACAAAGTCCAACTTTCAGCCGATATTCGCGATTATGCGCAAAACACGCTTTCCGGCGGTGCACAAGAATGGTCCTTTACCACGAGTTCAACACCGGACACCACCCCACCGACTATTTCGGACCGTTTTCCTGGGGTCAATCACGATAAGGTAGCGAAAACGACAACAGTGACTGTGTATTTTAGCGAAGCTGTTGTGGGCGTGGGCACGAGCAGTTTTTACGTAGAGAAAGCATCCGATTCTCAGAAAATCAATGGTTCTGTCGTGTATTATCCATCCGAGAAGAAAGCTGTATTTACTCCACAAAATACTTTAGAAGAAGGAGTATGGTATCGCGTGCGCTTGACAAGCGACATTAAAGATGCTGCGAACAATTCGCTTTCTCCGGAATCATGGCAATTCAAAACATTAGACGAAACCATCCCCTATGTGATATCGAAATTTCCTGCAGATGGCGTAGGAGATGTAGGAGTAAATGTGAATATAGAAGTGAAGTTTAGCGAAAGCGTAGGTGGAGTTGACGCCAATACGTTTAAAGTAAAAAATATATCATTGGGTTCGTATGTGAGCGGTGCAGTGAGTTATAACGATTCTACGAAAACTGCAACTTTTGATCCCGATTCCGATTTAGCATACGATACTGAATTTGAAGTTTCTCTCTCCACAGACATTAAAGATGCAAGCGGAAATCCGCTTCAATATACCACATGGAAATTTACAACCGGCTCGCAACCGGATACCACGCCGCCGACAGTAGTATCTCCAACCTATCCCGATCATACCAAATATCAAACAAATATTCCAGTTACTGCACAGGTAAAAGTATATTTTAGCGAACCTGTCACCGGTGTGGGGCCGCAAACACTACAGCTTCGAAAAGGCGATGAAAATGGCACACTGATCAATACATTTGTCGCGTACGATAGCGTATCGAAATGTGCAAGCGTTGTTCCCTACGAGAATCTTGAATACAGTACCATCTATACGGTTGTGGTAAAAGGTGGCTCAGGTACTGAAATAAAAGATCTTGCAGGGAATAAAGTGGCCAGCAATATTGTATGGTCTTTTGAAACAGTGGGCGATACCACACCTCCCCAAGTGGTACAAAAAGTTCCTTCACCAGGAACTCAGAATGTGCCGGGAAATGGTGTAGAGGTCAAAGCGTATTTTAGCGAGGAAGTCAAAAATGTGAGCACCTCTACGTTTATTTTGCGCCAAAACTTCGGTACCTATTCAATCGTTTCGTCCGATGTTGTGTATTCGTACGATCCTCAGACAAAAACTGCGGTTGCAACGCTTACGCCAAAATCCCCTATTACTGATTTGGGCGAATATAAAGTTGAATTAAGCGATGGGATAACCGATGTTTCAAAAAATGCAAACAAACTCATTCCCACGTCCTGGACGTTTGCGGTTATTCCAGCGGATACCACTCCGCCAGAGGTGACGTACAAAAATCCAAATAACGGAGCAAACAACTGGTCCGATGGAAAAATCACTGTCATCTTTAGCGAAGATGTAAAAGGCGTTTCGGCAACTTCATTTTACGTAAAGGATGACACTACTTCGGAAATTTTGCCCTCTGTGGTAAGCTATTCTTCGGCATCGTTTACAGCTACACTTACGGTTTCAACTACAATTCCCTACGAGCGAACATTTACGGCATATTTGACGAATGCAATTAAAGATTCTGCGGGTAACAAACTCAATCCTACATCGTGGTCGTTCTCAAGTCCGCAAGATACCATTCCACCAACAGTTGTTTCTGTATACCCACCGCAGGGAACGAATTCCTACCCGATAAACGGTGAGGTGCGCGCGATATTTTCGGAAGATATACAAAACTACAGCAGCACAAACTTCTATCTTACCCCTTCCGTGTCGGCAAATATTACGTACGATAGCCAAACCAAAACGCTTACGCTTATTCCAACGGTGAGTTTGCAGGGCGATACGCTCTATACTGTCACCATTAAAGGTGGAACGAGCGGCATTAAAGATAAAGCAAAGACGCCAAATAGCATGACAAACGATTACACATGGTCTTTTAGGACTCAATACATCGAGGATAAAACACCGCCAGCAATCGTAGCAGGCTCGCGCGATCCTGCGCCGGGAGCGACGGGCGTTCCTCTTACAAAAATAATTTCAGTTAAATTTACAGAGCATGTGGTCAATGCAACCACAAAGGTCACCTTATGGAAAGGTTCCACGCAGGTTGCATCAACGGTTTCGTATAGCTCGGCAAATTTTGAGGCAAAAATCATTCCCGATGAACAGCTGATGCATAGCACAGCCTATACCGTGAAAATTTTCGGAGGACCTACCGGAATTAAGGATGCAGCGGGCAATTATTTACCATCAGATGACACTTGGTCATTTACAACCGAAGCGGATACTACACCTCCCACCATCATTGAACGGTATCCGCTACCAGGTGCTACCGGTGTGCCGTTGCAGCCAGTGATCACGGTGACATTTAGCGAGCCGGTAACAGGTATAAGTGGAAGTTCCTTCTACCTTACAGGAACTGGGGTCCCAACGTGTTATGTGATGTACGATGAAGCAACGCGCACAGCGACCCTCACTCCAGGGAGCAATTTGCAAAATGGAACAACATATACGGTTAACTTAACAACGGCAATTAAAGACAGAGCGAATAACTCGCTTGCCACTACGTGGTGGACATTTACGACGAATACGCTTCCAGAGATCACCAATATTGCGACATCAACCGATGGGATTTCCTTTACGACGAGAGCCGATGGTGCCACGGGTGTGCCACACAACACCTCTCATGTTCGCATCACGTTTAACAGGGCAATGAATCCTAACAAGACATGGTTTGAACTGTACGAAGGCGCTTCGGGTTCGAATACTCCTTCGCCTGCGATACCAAATAAAGGGATATGGTCATCGGGGAATACCGTCATTACCTATCCAATTGTTGGTAAGTTTAGAGGTAATACCCAATATCAGGCGCGATTGTACGGATGGGGTGGATCGTTTGAGGATCCCGATGGGAATGTAGTAAATAGATCAACTTATGTGGGCGATGGGATATTCAATTTCACCACTTCCGCAGATTCAACTGCACCTCAGGTTATTTCCACCATCCCAGCAAATAATGCCACTGTAGTTGGACGGGATGTGGGAATCATCATCATTCGGTTTGACGAAATGATGAATCAAACGAGGGATTCGCGCATTACATTGACTCCGTCGGTTACCGCGACGCGCACGGGATGGATCGATGCGGGCCGTACGGTGATATTCACAATCCCTCAGCTTGCGGCGAATACCAATTATACCGTTCAATTAAATACAGGTACAAATAGTTTTCAGGATCTTGCGGGCAACAATGCAAGTTATAGCTTTAGCTTTAAGACCGGAAGCGCGACCGGTTCTTCGAATATTATTGCGGAAGGATTTGAAAACTATAACGATCCATATTTTACTTCTCTTCGAAATGTGTCGACGGACACGGGTGGGAATTGGGAACGCAAAACGACGGAAACTGCTGGAAATGGGACAAAACTTACCCCGCAGGAAGGCTCATATCTTGTGAAAGGGGCGTTCTGGGAATGGGATTTTGGGTTGTACGCAGATGTCGTTTCAATAAGCCCGATGAATTTTTCCACAGCGGGAAGCTATATTCTTACTTTCAAAATGTTCCACGAGCGCCTCTACAATCAGCTCGATCGCCTCGAAGTGTGGGTGAGCGAAGATGGCTCAAATTATGTGCAGGTTACCGCTGGTGCGCTAACTTCCTCTGCATATCGGTATGATTTTTCGTTCGGTAGCGATGCACCGGTATGGAGCACCCATTATGTTGATTTGTCAAATTATTCGGGGAAAAGCTCGGTGTATTTACGACTCCGTGCCATCTCGGCAGGTGAGCTTGGAGGAAATGTAATAATCGACGACCTCAAAGTAACGCGTTATTAAGGGAGGTAAGTCATGAAAAGAATACATGCAAAAACTTTGTATATGATGAATCGTGCAATATTATGTGCAATCCCGTTGCTTTGGCTGGCATGTAGCGGCGATGTATTTCATAAATATGAAGTCGATAGGGGAGAGCATTCAGTTCCCTATATCCCTACAACTGAACCTCCAAGCATCGTTTCTGCAAAAGCAGTTGCGAAGGATAAGTTGCTGGTAACGTTTAACGAGGAAGTTGAAGAGGTAAGCGCAACCGATTATAAAAACTATTACATTCAAGGAATAAATCGCGTCAATGTGTTACCCGATCCTGCGCCGATATTGTCGGACGATAAAAAATCGGTATTGCTTTCCCTTTCTACGGGAATTCATTATGGGATGCATACGGGACGCGAATATACTCTGTTGGTACAGCGCGTGAAAGATCTCGATGGAAATGCAATTTTAAATGCGCTTGCCGTGTTTACTGGAATGGGAAGCGTTGTTGCCGAGGTGTGGAAGAATGGGGTTAAGATGCCTCAGGAACCCCCATATGCGGCGATCAACACCCAAACTGTGCAATTTACAATTAAACTTTTTGGAGGAGCAAGTGGTAGTTATGCGTACTCCATTGATGGCGGTTCGTTCAGCGCTGAAGTTGACATAAACGAACCTTTAGTGCTTTCGGGACTTTCAGAGGGGTATCATACGTTAAAAGTTATTGGAAAAAATGGCGAAACAGGAGAATGGCAGGAATTAAATCAGGCAACTGAAATTCAATTTCGAATCGATACCACACCGCCGGTTGCGAATTTGACGCATACTCCACCATCGGTAACCTCGTCGGGCGATATTGCCATCGTAGTAACGGGAAACGATGTTTCAACATACACGTATAAAATTAACTCCGATGCGGAAAGCAGTGAAGTTTCAGTTGCGAAAGCAATTGTGAAGAAGAATTTGCCCGATGGCCAATATACCCTGTACGTATGGGGAAAGGATGCAGCAGGCAATAAACAAGTAAATCCTACCACGTATACATGGATCGTTTCGACCACAAAACCAACCGCGGAATTTCTCAACAAGCCAGAACGGTATACGCGTCTCCGCTTTGCGACAATTGTGATTGGTGGTACCGATGTGAATTATTACCGATATAAACTAAATAATAGCGCCTGGAGCGGTTATGAGTCTGTTGCCACTCCGATTGAATTAAAAAATCTCCCAGACGGCGATTACACCATAAGCGTCATTGGGGCATCGCGTTCAGGCGATCCAACCTCAGA
>JAOAAF010000035.1 GCA_026419015.1 Spirochaetota bacterium | reverse complement strand
TAATAAATTCAATAACCGGTTACGACATATACGATTACATCTCAGAAAAAAACCTCGATTTGGCAACAGATGCTATTACAGAAATTATTTCCAAGCTTTTTAATCGACAAGAGGTTAACTGCCAGTTGGAATTCGAACAAACAAGCTCACTTATGCTTGAACTCTCAGAAATACCCATCGAAGAGCCACCCAACGATGACCATTTTCAGGAAACGATACAATCAGAAGAAGAAAAATTGATGAAAAAAATAGAAAGCGAGGCATCGCACATCATTAACGGACGTATTATTGTATCACCTATAAAAGGGAAATACATTCGCGATATTGCTGTTGGTGATAAAATTAAAGTGTTGCTCCATGAGAACGATGACATTGCAAAAAAAGTCGCAATTTCCCAAAAAGCAATAACTCCTGAGGGAGAACTATTACCCGTGAAAGCGCGCATAAAAGCAAAAATCCCCCTTCCCCAAGGAGGATTCGTTTTATATGGCGTTGTTGCAAAAAATATCCTTGCGCGTATTGTTGAGGAAGAAAATGTCAAAATAGAAATTGACATTACCCAACAACAATCAGAAACAAATAATACCTCAACACACCTACCACTTTATATTGTAGTCGGGCTCGGGTTTTTCTTTATTATCCTTTTGATAATAATTTTATTAATAAAATTATAATATACTTATTGAATACCGTACTTCTTAATCTTTGCTTTTAGCGTATTTCGAGCGATATCGAGTACTCGACTCGTTTTTTGCAAATTCCAATTTGTTAGTTCAAGAGTCTTTTTAATATACTCTTTCTCGACTCTTTCAACAACGCTATCGAGCGTTTCATAATTTTCAGGAAGTTTAATTGATTTTTTTCTTCCTCGAGTTTGAGTATTCATCGCCTGCTCCTTAAAAAAATTAAATTTTACCTTAAAAATTAAATATTAAAATTATACGAATGAGAACATCTATTTTTCCTTATAGAACATTTTAAAAGCTAAAAACCTCTGGTAACTTTTATCCTGTTTTATCCTGTCAATTATTTTTATGCATTAATTACAAAAATGTCGAAAAATTATATATAACATTCACATCGCATGTAACGAATATTATTAAAAATTTTTCCCCTCTTACAGCGCAAAATTATAACAAAATGTCTCATGACTCGTCGATATTATATAATAATTATAGCGTATGATTCACAGGACACAAAAAAAAATTGCCATTTTTCTTATTTTTTTCATCATTTTAACATGTACGCACAGTCCTTCTTTTGCTCAACTTCCGGGTTGGGTACTAACAAAGGACAGAGACGGAAATAGCTATTATATTGATTCGCGTGGTAAAATATGGACATCCGGCGTCCCCGAGTATAAATACAAGGCAGTCTCATCGCTTGGTTTGGATTATTATCTCAATCACGGCATTCAATTAATTAAAAACCACTATATTGCTGAAGGCATTAATATTCTCCATTCAATCTTGGCACTGCCACAAACAAATCACACAATCTATGAAGCGCAAACGATAGCTTCAAAAGAAATAAAACTTTTAAAAAAGCGCGAAGGCCCACGGTTTCTAACCCATATAAAAAAATACCCAATTCTCTTATACAAAATAAATCACGAAGTATGCATTCAAAATCAAATTATCCCTTATACGATAAAAATTGATGCAAAAACCAGTATATTGAATTCAATCCAACGCGCAAAACATAACTACGAATATCACGGAATCCTTGCAGGCCTGCTTTTTGGTGAAAATCATTTCGGCGATGATAAATTCGATGCCCTTCTTTGCATCGATAGCGAACAATTCAAATCGATTCTCACCTCCGTCGATGAACTAATTCTTCATTGGAATATTGTATTAGGGCAGGATGTTCTTCAACGAAGACTGCTTTTAAAAGAGAAACGAAGGCTTATTAATGAAATTTTGCACGAGGGGGAACCTCGATTTACTGGTTTTGAAGGTTTTTTCGTTAATCAACGCAATGGGCATATTGTGCGGATCATTTTCAGCCCAGCACTTCGCAACGAATATAAGGAAAAATGTCTTTTGATTATCAAAAATATGAGCGTATGATATCATCGCTTTATTACTTCCGCTTTCTCAAACCAATTTTTCTTTTTATAGTTTTGCAATAATTTTATCGCACTTTCTGCATCACGTTGTTCTTTATATGGACCAACGTACAATCGATAGTTTTTCTCTTTTTGCGAAACAATCACAGTATGTCCATTTTTCGAAAGAAATTGAGATATTTCCTTCGACTCTTGCGAGTTAAAATTTTTACTCAACCGTATCACATATGGATATTCCTCTTTAGGAAACACTGCTTTCGGCGCACCCTTTTCAGTTCGCACATTGGAATTAATCGCACCCGCTACTTTGCTCCTCATACCCGATATCAAATGCGCGGTCGTATTATCAATAAGCGATGCATTTGAACCCGATGCAAATTTTATTCCCATCACTAAACCCGTCGTAAATGATATAATGCACAACGCGATGATTAAGGATAACAGCCGCGACACGCGCTTTTTATTTTTATATGCTTCCTTCTTATAAAGCGCATCCAACCGAGCAATATTATCTGCATCGCGGAGCATCGCAACATTATTTACAACTCTCGTTTCTTTCCCAGAGTAAAAATCTATATTTTGCATATATTTTCCCCGATTGTGAATCCGAAGAGAAGTTTGCAGGCTCTTCTTTTTATTTTTTCGTCACGCATGCGATAAAAAATTAGAATTTTTAGAAAGAAATACAAGGAAGAGTCAAAATGGTTATTCAGGAGTACAAAATAATGCTCTTGTAAATTTTTTTAAGTGTTGCGCTTCCCTATCTTTCAGAACGCGATAAGAACCCGAATGTAAATTACCCAATTTTAAAGGTCCAAATCCTATGCGTTTCAATTTTTTTATCTTGTATGAAAAAAGACCGAAGGTAATTCGTATTTGCCTTTTTTTCCCTTCTGTAATCTTTATAATCAGTCTCCTGTTTGTTTGATCTAACATTCGTATTTCTGCGGGATTCGTCCGAAGTTTCTCAATACAAACACCTCCCTCAATCTTTTTTTTATCGCGATCAGCAAGAGGCTTATCCAATTCCACAATGTATTCTTTACTAACTCCAAACTTGGGATGAGTAAGAATATAGGCAACATCACCATCATTGGTAAAAAGCAATAAACCCTCTGTATCCTTATCCAAACGGCCAACTGGTACAACTCCCGCTTTTTTATATTGCTCTGGAATTAACTGCATCACATGCTTTCTCCCGTAATTATCGCTTACAGTCGTAAGATACCCCTTTGGTTTGTTTAATACCAGATAATAATATCTTTTAATTGCAACGCGTTTGTTTTTAAATTCAATTACGTCAACATTAGGATCAACCACCTTTGATAGATCTTTCACCACATTGCCATTTACGCGCACAAAACCTTTTCGAATAAACTCTTCTACTTTTCTTCTCGAACCCATCCCAGCATGCGCGAGAAACCGATTAATTCGCATCTTCTCCATCGTGTGCATCGAGATTTCCTTGTTTTTCTTCGTCTATTTTGCTCGCTATTTTTTGAAACTTTATTATATCTTTATCAGTTTCTTTTTCAAGAAACAATAGCGTTCCCCTTTGTACTATATTTAAATTTGTTTTAAAGGTTGTCCCATTTACAAACACAACTTCATTGTCTTTCAAATTTATATTATATATTCCTTCGATTGGTTGTCCGCCCTTTACATATGACTTATACTTCCCTTCAGGAAATATTTCAAGAGCATGTTCAGTGAAATCTCCCCTTTTATTGATACTCCACCAACGACCTGAAATTAATTTCTTTAAGCGTTCAGATTCTTTCTCCCAAAATTCAGACACATAGCTATCGATGGTCGATTTGCTCTCATTTGTGAAAAAACGAATATTTTTGCCCCACATCCATCCTACTATGCCATTCTGCGCTTTCACTTTATACCAATAACCTTTCGCACCACCGACTATTGCAGGCTCTTTCGATTTCCCCAGCACCTCCACAATTTCTGCACGCTTTATAAGAGCCACTCTCGCTGAATAGACAATTGGATCTATTCGCAACACAGCGTTTTCGCGAATAACCACCCCAACAACCTTATCTTTTTTGAAATTCAATTCCTGCGGTTCTTTATCCTGAGCACATCTTGCAAAAACAATTGCAAAACCTATAAGAATTATCCACCATCTTGTAAATTTCTTATGCATTTTCACCTCGAAAAAACCAAACTTTGAACTTCTATATAATTAGGGAACTCTCCGGATACATTGCATCGATAATATGCTTATATTTTTTATTAATCACATCCCTTCTAAATTTATTGGTATGGGTAAGTTCGCCTTCTTCAAATGAAAATTCTTTAGGAAGCAAAGTAAATTTCTTTATTTGTTCGTATCGCGCTAATGAATTTGACACATCCTCTATACGTTTTTTGTAAAAATCAACAATTTCCTGTTTTTTTATCAAGTCCTCATGGTCTTGAAAAACAATGTTGTTTTCCCATGCATACGCGCGCAATTTTTCGAAGTTGGGTACAACCAACGCAGTAAGATATTTTCTTCGATCGCCAATTACACAAAAAGAACGAATATATTCATCAGCGGTAAATTTAGATTCAATACTCTGCGGAGAAATGTTTTTCCCTCCCGATGTGATAATAATATCTTTTACCCTCCCTGTAATTGTCAAGTACCCATTCGCATTAAATACCCCAAGATCTCCAGTTCTAAAATAACCTTCACTGGTAAAACAATCAGAAGCGTCCTCTCCCTCATATCGATAATATCCTTTAAAAACCATCGGTCCTTTGACGAGAATTTCTCCTTCATCTGAAATAACTTCGTCCACATTTTTTAAGGGTGGCCCTACCGTACCAGGTCTGCTTTTCCCAGGTAAATTCACATTAATTACCGGAGAAGTTTCGGTTAATCCATATCCTTCAAGTATTTCAAGCCCAATCCCTCCAAAAAAATACGCGATTTCAACCGATAAGGGTGCGCCTCCCGAAAAAAGAATACGCATCCGATCCATATATATCATCTTTCTTATTCGTCGATATATTAGTGCACAACACATCTTCGCAATTATCAAAAATACGTTTGCTTTCTTACCAATTGTCCTCATCATAAAATATTCTTTTCCCACATTTAACGCAAAGGTATAACATAATTTTTTTATCTTCCCAAAATTTTCAATGGTGCGTAAAATGTGAATGTACAATTTTTCATACATGCGCGGCACTGAGCACATGATTGTAGGACGTACCTCTTCAATGTCGTTTACAATTTCTTCGACATCAAAACTGCTCGTAATCGCAATTTTTGACCCAATAAGTGCCGATGCGAATAAATCGCATGACAACCCATACACATGGCTAAATGGCAAATGAGAATGGCGAACATCATTCGCAGTGATGTGAAAAAGTTCGGCTAGTGGAATTTGAGCTATAAAATTCCCATGCGAAAGCATTGCACCCTTCGGTATTCCCATTGTTCCCGCTGTATACACCAGTGCCGCGATGTCATCTTTCTTTGTATTTTGAATTCGTTTAATCACTTCATCATAGCGTTTCGATTGTTGTCCCATATGCAATAGCATCTCATACGTCACTACATTCGGATGCTGGTGAGAAATGGGAGTATTCATAATTATTTTCTTTAATGGCGATTTAATTCGATCTAGAAGCGGAAGGGCACGCTGAAACTGTGCCAATCCCCCTACAATTAACAATCTCGGTTCGCAATGGTTAATTACCTCCCATACCATATCCGACGTTAACGAAGGATATAGCGGGACATAGATAGCTCCTATTGAAAGGATGGCAAAAATTTCTATCGCATGGCGTAACGAATTAGGCGAATAGAGCGCAACAAACTCACCTTTCCCCACCCCAAGCTCAAGAAGTCCTGCTGCAATGTGCATCTGCTCTTCAATGAATTCCCCCGCTTTGACAGAAACAAAATTTCTTGTAGGATATCCGTCTTTTTCTTTTACATAAAATGTTGGCCGATCCCATAATTTCCGATATGTATTAAGTTCAATTCCCACAATTGAATCTGTATTTAGATCTAACTTATTTATTAGCGATTTTATGTCCACCATTGTGTCTCTCCACGCATAATACCAGTTAAATTACAATACGACTGTCAACAAGTGCATGTGCCTTAAGAAGAAAAACGATACGAATCCCGATCAACAAATTCATAAATCCTATGCTTAACAAAAATATCAAATAAATGTTTATCAATCTTCCCTCGCTCTGCTTCTTCGCCGAGTATTTTAAGCGCTGTTTCTTTGGAAATAGCTTTTTTATACGGCCTATCCGATGCTGTTAAAGCATCATATATATCCGCAATAGCCATCATCCTTGCCTGGAGTGGTATTTCTTCTCCTTTTAAGCCATATGGATATCCACTCCCATCCAATTTTTCATGATGCTTCAAAGCAATTTCTGGAATATTTCTATATTCCGGCGGCCATGGTATCTTGCTAACGAAATTATACGTATGAATAACATGGCTTTCAATTTCCTTACGTTCTTCATCATTCAAACTCCCCTTTTGTATTGAGAGATTTTTCCTCGCCATTTCGTCGATGATTTCCATCACATTGCCCTCAATATCCTTGCAAAGAATTTCATTTATTTCGCCCAAAATCATCTGAATGGTATCAGTGGGATTCAATTCTGTAACAGTCGGCTCATTTAGCTGACAAATAAGTTCCTTTATTTTTTTTATCGATTGCAGCTTTCTCTCAATATCTAAATTACATCCTTTGTATTCAATTTCTTCTGAGTCTAATATGCGTTTCGTTTGATTGTAATTTTGCAATAAAGCCTGAAGTTCCACAAATCGATAAAAGTAATTTATTTTTAGCATTAAATTCTCAAAATCCTTCGGATACAATTTCTTCCCCTTCATAAAAACTGCCAAATCAATGTATACTTTCCCAAAATCGTGTAGCAAGGCAGCATATTCCAACTCCTTTATTTCAATATTTGAAAATCTCACTTCTTTAAAAACACCATCATTTTCCTCATTTATCGCTAATGCCATGCGCTTGCATATTTCAGCAACTCGAAAAGAATGACCCGACGTCGCTTTATCTCGCGATTCAATTGCATGTACAGATGCTTTCACAAACTCTTCAAATTGCGTTTCGATCTGTCGTATCATTCTATTATTTTCAATTGCAATTGCCGCTTGGCTTGCGACCGCTTCCATCAACGATTCATATCTGGAATCAAATGGGACAACTTTTGTTTCAAAATCTTCAGGACTTGTAAGCCGTATTTCAAATGCTTCATTTCCAGAAATTCCATCATTTGCCCGGATATCCTCCTTGCTGTTGAGCAGCTGGATCACACCAATAATCTCATCGATATGATTTCTCATCGGAACTACCAACATTGTCTTCGAACGATATTGGTGTTGAAGATCAATTGATTTGTTAAACGAAAAAGGAGCATCGGGAGGTAAATTATACACATCGCGAAGGTTAAGCACCTGCCCCGTAAGCGCTACGTAACCCGCAATTGACTTTTCATTTAATGGCATAACAAATTCTTCAATAGGTATTTCTTTTGAAAATGTATGAGAATATTTAAATCTCAGTTGCTTTTCGCCTTCATCGTTTTCTTCAACTAAATAAATACTCCCCGCATCTGCACCCGTAATCTTCTTGCTCAACAAAAGAATTGTTCGCAAAAGCTTGTCGGGATCTTTTTCCAGCGATAGAGCTTTCCCAATGCTTATGAGATCTTCCTGATCTCTTCTCATATCCATAAGCTTAATGAGATATTCATCATTTTTCTTTCCAACTCGTTGTAATTCAAAATAAGAAAAACTCTTTTTCAAGATAAATTCAAATTCATCCTTTTCTAATGGGGTGTTTCTACATTCAATGAGCATGCGAATATCTTCATCGCTCAAGCGGCTGGAAGAATAATTTGGATCTAAAATCACTACTAGCAAAAAATTTTTTTCTCCTTTCAGATCGCACTTTTTAATTTCACCATATTCATGAAAGGTAACAAAAAGAAGGAAATTGCAATCTTCATTTTCTTTCGCGATGGCATGAAATTCCTTTACCGGATCATCAGTCAAAAGCAAATCGCTCCTTTCGTTAACGCGAAAGTTTATCATCGATAATACATTCCTTGAGATGATAATTTTAATGTTACCCTGCTCAGCCATCTGAAATTTTAAAATCTCCACCCGTTATAGTTATTGCACAACCTATTTTTCTTGAACCGAAGCATGCAGATTATTGCAACTCGAATAAATAACTCTTGATTAATTCGTGATTGTATGAAGAATACGCAATACAATACTCAGGAAGCAAAAACCCATTTGCCACGATTTCTCGTATATCTACATGCTTTCCGCTCAAATATCGCAAACTACCACCTGCTTTTAAAAGGATTGGAATCACCCCACCCCAATCCCACAAATACGATCGACCTATATACGCGAGAGTTCTTGTTCTCGCATTATCAGCTACCATGCATCCGTGAAGGGCTGTTGATCCGAGATTACGCACTTTACCGGGAAAGCGAATATAATAGGAACGAAAAATCTCAGCTGTAACGAAAATGTTTGTTTCAGAATCAATCTGCATTGTTGATTCCACTGCAATTGGAAAACCATTGCAATACGCAGCGGAATCATCATTATGATAAAAAAGTTTGCTTACGGGACTGTATACAAACCCATATTGAGGTTGAAAATCCGTATAAAAGCCTATGGAAATACACCATGTCGGCAACCCCATCGTATAGACCGCTGTTCCATCCAATGGATCAATGATTGCCAACGTTGTGCGTTCTCCAATAATCTGTGGATTTTCTTCTTGTTTTTCCTCGTGAACGAATGCGATTTCGGGCAATCTTTGCCGAATCCTTTTAACAAGAAACTCTTGAATTTCAATATCGGTTTGCGTCACGATTGTCGAATCGCTCTTTCTGGTATAAAGAACCCCCTTTTTTTGAGTTGAGATACCAATATCTCCCGCTTCGATTAACAAATTCTTTATATATTCAATATCGTGTTCCCCTAAAACAAATGCCATATCGTGTACCGCCTATTGCACTTACAAAACACTTCATCGCAAATACTTCACCAATTAAATCTTTTGATACCGTTTATCAACAAATACGCCTTTTGAACACCAGGAATATTCTCCCGCAATGTTTTTTCTAAAGCAACAGAAAACGCTTCGAAAGAACCTTCAAGTGGACTTATATTAGTTTTTGCAATTTCAAAATCGATATCTATCACACAAGTATCCCCATACACCCACGCACGGCGCACAAAAGTTTTAATCGGCACTACTGCGGCAGTATTATCGAATATCGAACCACGTACCACTTCATGGTATAGCATTGTCGCAAGAACTTCTTTCTCTTGAGAAATAAGAACTTTTCTTTTTTCTTTAAGAATACTCTTTGCTTCTCGGTCAGGTAAATAAATATAAATATCGCGACGAGAATCAAGGCATGGAATTGTAGGGAATATATTGAATACATTTTTATCGGTAAGATAGCAAAACATCCCATAGTCAATGAGCAAAATTAACGAAATAAACAACACGAGAAAACGAGAACGCGCACGGGAGTCCATACTGCGATATTTCGTTAAAAATTCACTCAACGGTTTTGCGAAAATATTCATCCATCCCATTATGCAGTTAACCTTTGCATTTAATTTTACATCTCTTGGCAATATAGTCACGCATGTCAGATGTGTCATTCATTTTTTTTACAAATAGTACATTTTCCTCATCATTAATCGCTCAAATCTATGGAAAACCCCATTTTGGAATTATTATAATCGTTAATAAATTGAACGATCCCCCTTCCAATTCCTTCTGCAATTTTTTTTCGATACTCATTTTTTTGAAGCATTTTTGCTTCGCTTTTATTCGAAATATAACCAATTTCAACTAAAACGGCTGGCATGAGTGAACCCCTCAGTACGTAAAAATCTGCTTTCTTAACTCCCCTCGAATCGCTTTCAGCCACGGTTTTTGCGAGATATTTTTGCACATAGTTTGCAAGCAAAATGCTCTCTTTCTGAATTTGGCTATTTAACATAAGCGCTTCGATATATTCAATATCATCGTATTTTTTATGCGAATGATTCGATTCCATTACAATTACATTGTTTTCAATCGTCGCAGTAGTACGTGCCTCTTCATTTGTTGGATTTGGGGATAAATAATATGTTTCAAATCCGGCAATTTTTGGCGAAAGCGAGGCGTTGACATGGATGCTGATGAAAATCCCATTTTTCCCATTTTTTAACAGTCTATTCGCCATCTCTGTTCTCTTTGATAATTCTACAAATATATCGCCTTTTCTCGTTAATTTTATGGACATATCCTTCATTCGTTTTTTTAAAAAATCGAATAAATATCGCGATACGCCTATGGTAATATTTTTTTCCATAATCCCAAACCCGATAGCACCTGGATCTTTTCCCCCATGCCCAGGATCTATTACTATAAATGCAATCTTCTCGGTATTTTTCTGCAATTCCTCTTTTGTTTTTATTGAATCCCTATCTTCTTTCGGTTTTATTTCCCGTTCAAAAAAAACGGCATCATTGTCGCAAAACACTTTTAATTCCGGGAAAAGATTTTGTGCAAGCTTTATCGCAATGTTCAAAGGTAAGAACACTTCTCCATTTTTTCTAATAACCGGATACTCACCGCTAATCACTTGCCCATTTACTAACACAAATGAATATCCGATTTGGAAAATTCCCACAGAAGATTTTCTGTACAGCTTACCACGCTGAGTGACAACATCAAAGGTATTATCGATTTTTAATACATTGGTTAGATCATAAAGTGAAACATATTTCAATGATTCCCATTTAACGACTTCCACTTTCCTTATTGCATCAACTTCACCCATAACCGATTGCACGCAAAGTCCAATGAGTGTAATGAGCGCTCCATGTTTAATCATTTTAATCATGTTTTATCGAATTGTTTATAAAATTACATTATCATTATACGTGTGAAATTACCTTTAAAAACTTAACGCACAAAATACCGTAGCTATTTTGTCACATTCAACAATTTTTAAAAATAATGCCATTGATAAAAATTTTAGTCTCAAAAAATACTTAGGAAAAAAATTTTTTTGCCGACATACAGATTAAGGGGTTTCATGCCAAAAAATTTAAATTAAGATAAAATAGTATAAATACAATCCATATTTTAAAAAAAACGTCAATAAACCTGAATATTCTTATATAACACCCTTCAATAATCTATAATGATAATTCGATAATTGCATCGTAAGGGCGAAGTCCCGATCAATAGTTCTTTGAAAACTTTATCGGGTATAATGCTGGAACCATTCTTACATGCTTTCAAAAGCGCGTCTGAACGGTTGCAGCATTTTGGGGTATTCCCTTAAAAAAGCGCAACCTGGTAACACCCTGAGAGGGAGATCAGGGATAATAAAACAAAGGAGTGTTGACTATGATTATTAACCACAATCTGAGCGCCATAAATGCAAATCGAGCGCTCAAATTCAAACACTGGGACGTAAACAGGTCAATGGAGCAACTTTCGTCGGGCATGCGGATCAACCGCGCTGGCGATGATGCTTCCGGTCTTGCAGTTTCAGAAAAGATGAGATCCCAAATCATGGGCCTCAGACAGGCTGAACGCAATACCGAAGACGGTATGTCCCTCGTTCAGACGGCTGAAGGGTATCTCAATCAGACCGCAGCGATTTTGCAAAGAATAAGAGTTCTTGCAGTACAATCCTCCAACGGAATTTACACACAACAAGATAGGCAGTTGATACAGGTTGAAGTTTCTGCGTTAATCGACGAGATCGACCGCATCGCTTCGCAGGCTGAATTTAATAAATTCAAGCTTTTGCTTGGCGATTTTTCACGCATGAACGCCCGCGCAAGTATGTGGTTCCATATGGGAGCGAATATGCATCAGCGAGAGCGCATTTTCATCCAGACGATGACATCGTTGGGGTTAGGGCTGAAAGAACGTACTGGGAGATTCCTTGCAAACTTAAGCACAGCAGAACTTGCCAATCGTTCGATTGGAATAATTGACGATGCGCTTCACAAAATTAGCAAACAACGCGCAGATCTTGGTGCATACTATAACAGGCTCGAACATGCAGCGCGCGGTCTTATGAATGCGTATGAAAATTTACAAGCTTCTGAAAGTCGCATCAGAGATGCCGATATGGCCGAAACATTAGTCGACTTGACGAAAGATCAAATTCTTGTACAAAGTGGTACTGCAATGCTGGCTCAAGCCAATATGAAAACGAGGACGATTTTAACTCTCCTCGGGACGTAAAAAAAATTTTTAAAAACAATAGGGAATACCATAAGCCAACCGCAAAACCCGCTTTTCCAAGCGGGTTTTTTATTTGAGATCTTTTAAAAAATAATTTCTTCTTCTATTTTGTATTGCGGACCATAAGGCGTGAGATGTGAAGAATAAAGCGCGAGGCTTATAAATTTCGACTGGGCAAAAACTGTATTTTCATTTTCCTCCAACATTTGCCGAACAGGGGAGGTGAGTTTCATACCTTTCCGCACTCGTGCAAGAGTAAGATGCGGAAAAAACGGGCGTTCCTCGCGCTGAAAACCAAAATTTTGAAAGAATTTTTCTACTTTCTCGTATATGTGAAAAATTATCGCATCATCGGGCTGAATGCCACACCAAATAACAGTTGCGCGTTGTATATCCGGAAACACACCCATTCCCTTTAAGGTAAACCCAAAACTTTTATCAGCGGAAGGTGTAAAAACTTCGTGGAACTTTTTTTTAATGTTCTCTGCAAGTCCAGCACGACACTCACCAAGAAACTTCACCGTCACATGATAGTCTCGCGGAGGTATAACCTTCAGGAGAGTTGAATGCAACATCAACGAATCGTGCATGCTTTGAAGTGTTTTCCGTATTTCTTCGGTTATATTTAATGCAACAAAAAGCCTCATCGTTCCTCTATGAGAGCTGGCACTACAACATGATTTTCCTCAAAATGAGGTACAATCTGCTTAAAATCATCGGGATTAAATCTATCGAGCTTTTCATCTTTGCGAAAAACATTTTTTAATTCCACGATATGCTCTGCTGGCTTTATTCCTGTTGTGTCAATTTGATTAATTCTTTCAAAATATTGCACAATGTTATTTAACTGAAAACAAAATTCTTCCTTTTCCTGTTCAGTTAATTGCAATCGAGCAAGTTCTGCAACTTTCAAAATCACATTAGTATCTATGACCATAATTTATCCTTTTTACTCCTTAATTCCCTCATCTTTCACAAAAAACTTTCCCCGCATTCTGTATTCTTTTCTCATCATTGGAAAAGCTACCTTATTTTCTTCAAGTGTAATTTCATTTTTTATACCCACAATAAGTGAAAATTTTCTATATTGCACTGGAATCCAATCAAACACTGCAATCCTCATTATCGTTTCGCCGGGGAAAATGATATTATAATCATACCCGATTATATCTTTTTCGATATCCATTTCAGAAAAACACCACTTTTCGCCTAAATAACGCTTATTTGACAAAAATCTCTTCATATCGATTAAACGATATACAGGTGAAGAACACCGACTATAAATTTCATCTTTAGTTAGCTCTCTCATTTGTCCCTTCTCATGGTTAATCGTTACCCATGTAATTGAAATTGGTTCTTTCCCCACATTAAATACAACAATCAAAAAAAAATGCAATCGAGGAATTCTAAACATTGCATAATCGCTTTTGCTTTTATATTCTGCTAACGATAATAATTTTTCCCAACTCAACTCATTTATTTCTGTTACTGCGACATCAAAGGTGCTGTTTCGCAAAAGCGCACAATCTTTCGACTTGCTCAGTTCCAAATAACCAGTATCATTAAAGGAGGTATATCGCATAATGCCAAATTTCTTTTCACACCCAATCATACCAAACGCACTCACGGTAAATCCAATCACTAGCACCAACATGCGAAACAATGTCCCAATCTTGTTTTTAAGTTTCTGATATATCCCTTTCAATTCAATTAAAGGAAGCTCTTCACGCTTTTTAATAATAGCATTATTAACCGTTTGTGAAACGAGGTCCCAAAGCATTGCTTTATTGGGACAATACGTAAAAAAATTCAAATTTACTTGGAACGCACCTTTGTACTTTCTCCCGCCACCCTCGGGAGTGATCTCTTTTATAAAAAAGTCCAAATTAAAACTTGGATCCCTGCTGCGCAGCGAAACATCGAGCGTATACTGTTTAGCCCCATTCATTTCTACTATCGCATATACTGCGACGAACTTAATCTTTTCTGATCCCAAAAGATAATCAGCCGCGATCGCGATATTATCGCGACGCGTTTCATGTAAAAACCCCGCACCGGCAATCAGCCAGTCCTTATAAATTAGTTTTTGCTTCGAAACTGTTTCAAGGATCTCGAGCGTATCTTTTGTGAATGGGATTCCCACGATTTGATCAACAATTCGTTTATCTGTATATTCCTCCAAAAATGAAAGCGCGACAAAATCAATGCTGCTCGCGTGAATCGTTTTATCGGTATCCACATGGATGCCAATCATCAAAAGGCTTCCTATTGTGCGCAACACGCGATCGTACTCATGTCCGTGGTATTCTTTAAACATCAGTGTTAAAATGGTACTCGTTGAACCCGCATTTTCATCAACAAAACGAAAATCGACAGGTAAATCATCATGTTTCGGTTCATGGTGATCGATATGCAACGCACATGGAATTTTTTCACTAATACCAGAAACCAATGCAGATTGAAAATCCATAATTACATACGCATCGAAATGAGAAATATACTCGTCATCTTTTTTCACCCGCAGCGGCACTTTGAACCTTTTAATTATCTCTCTATTTTGTTTCAAAGAAGGTTCACGCGAAGATACGATTTCAGCTCGTATATCGAAAATATCGCATAGCTGTTTTATGGCGAATGATGACGCCAGCGCATCTGGATCAGGCGAACCCTGGATATATATTAAAATTGAATTGTACTTTTTTAAAGTATTAATAACCTGTTCCAGAGCTTCCCTATACCGCAATTCAATCTTCATCTAATACGCTTCAACTCCAATGATCAGTATGTCATCATCGAGGCCTTCACTATTAGCAAAATCCCGCACTTCTTTTACCACCGAGGCAAGCATTTCATTCAAATTATCCCGATGAGATTTCTGGAATAGAGCAATGAGCCCTTCCTCAAAACCAATCATTTGTTTATCGGGATTTACAGTTTCGGGGATGCCATCGGTAAAAATAAATAATCTATCGCCAGATTCGAGAATTACATTTATGGTCTCATACTTTGCATATTTTATCATCCCAATTACCGTGCCAGCCGATTTTACGAGTTCAAACGAACGATTTGATGCCCTATAAAGAATCTGCGGTGGGTGTCCTCCATTTGCCAATGCAATGTGTACTTTTGAACCGTGTACATGAAGATCAGCATATACGCCTGTAATAAAAAATTGCTGCCTTTCCTCAATAAGCATTGCATTCAGTGCATGCAAATACTTTTCAGGTTCAATAACATTTTGATTCGATATTTTGTCTGTCACTGACTTCACCAGACTTAGAAAAAGCGCAGCAGCCACCCCATGTCCCGCAACATCGCATTGCAATATTCCAAGCGAACCATCTCCTTTTTCGATAAACGAAAAATAGTCACCTCCCACCTTATCGAGCGGATGATATTCAAATGCGATCTTAATACCATTTATTGTAGGTACTTTATCTGGAATAAACGTGCGCTGAATGATTTGAGCAAGTTTAAGGTCTTTTTCCATTATTTCATTTCGTATCCGCAACTGATGCTCGCGTTGGCGCAACGCTTCTTCAATAAGTTTCCGCTGCGTTATGTCCTCTTTTACCGCAATAAAATGAGTGATTCTCCCTTTGGAATCCCGTATTGGCGAGATTGATGCAAATTCCCAATAGTATTCACCATTTTTTTTTCGGTTATGGAACTCACCTCGCCACTCTTCACCCGAAAGAATAGTTTCCCACAGATTTTTATAAAACTCCGCACTCTGACTTCCCGATTTTAAGATGCGTGGGTTTTTCCCTTTTACTTCTTCAAAAGTATATCCCGTTAAGTGAACAAATTTCGGATTCACATATTCTATTAACCCATTATAATCAGTAATCACAACGGTAGCAGGACTTTGTTCGACTGCGCGATACAGCTTTACGAGTTCCTCTTCATACTTTTTCGCATTCGTAATGTCGATGACAAAACCATTAAGATATTGCACCGCTCCTTTTGTATCCGTCATGACTTTCATCGAATTCATCACCCAATGGAGATTTCCATTTTTATCGATAATTCGATGTTCGATTGTACCTTCCCCTTTGTCCCGTACAATTTTATTGATAAACAATCGTACGTCCTCTTTATCTTCTTCATATATCATCTGATACCAGAGATCGTTATTTTGTTCCATCTCTTCGGCATCATATCCAGTAATTCTTTTGCAACTACGCGAATGAAACGTTCGCACTGGTCTGCCATCATCATAAGTTACGATATAAATGTATTCGTGAAGATTTTCTAAAAGATTTTCGACAAAATCTTCTGTTATAAAATAATTCTTATTCATTGCTTCGGATCCCTTTTTCTTCAATAGATGATACGCCATGCCCTGAAGATACCGCATCCCTCAAAGCTGCAAGTACGCTTCGTTCTGAATACATATCGCGCAAACAAATTGGTCTAATAAAACTGTCACCAGGCGGGAAAACGGCTAAAAAAGGAATTGAATGCGAACCAAGCCTTTTCATGAGCATTTCAGCTTCTGCATTTTTACGAGTAATGTCAGCAATAAAAAGTTCGGCATTAATTTCCCTCATCATTTTGAATACCTTTCGCGTATAAAGCGATGTCCGTTCAACAACTTTGCAGTTTGGACACCACTCCGCAGTGAATTGCACAACAGAAATTTTCCCTTCAGTGCTATTTTGAACAATTTTGAGAAATGAATAGGGCTGGCTTGCTATAAATCTCTCATTCTCATCCCATTTTACATGGAAGGTAAGAATATATCCAACTCCTACCATCAAGAGAAGCACAACTCGCGAAACCACTCGCACTGGTAATGGATTAATCGCCGAACCATACTTTCCATATTGCCAAAATGCAGCAAAAATAAAAAGCAAAAACCACAACATTGGCATCACATCTTTTTTTTCCATTACTCCAATTAAGTACACCGCTGTTCCCAAAAGCAAAAATCCCATGATCTTCGCAAATGTGACCGTCCATTCTCCTGGTTTCGGAAGAAACCTCAATAATGAAGGCCTAACGGCAAGAATAAAATAGGGAAACGCCATTCCGATGCCAATGAAAGAAAATACTGTAAACACAATATACGGCGGTTGCATCATTGTCCACGCAAGCGTTCCACCCAAAAATGGCCCGCTGCACGGTGTAGCGAGAAAGGTTGCAAATATTCCTTTTACAAAAGAATCAATGTATATGTTGTTCATCGCACCGCTTGAAACCGATAAGCTAAGCGATGGGGTTATTATAAATACATCGAACAGAGAAAGAGCAAGAACAAAAACAATTGCGATCATCACAACGAGAAATTCCTTATGCTTGAAAAGCTCCCCCCACCCATATCCAAAAAATGCTGCAAGCGATGCAACAATCAGAAATACAAAGATAATACCGAGACTAAAAAGAACGCTTGTGATAACAATTTTCTTTTTGTCCCCTCCACCTAACGAAATAAAATTCATCACTTTCAAGCTTACGACTGGCAACACACACGGCATAACATTTAAAATAATACCTGCCAAGAAACCAAAAAGGATTGCCTGAATTATATTTCCCACCATGGTAGCTTCAATATAACGTGGAACGAACTCATAAGGAATTATCGTATTGTTGTTTTGCAAATGGATATCTGTCTTATTTTCGCGAACATTGCCAGATTGCTTTTCTAAATTGTTGTCCGATGTACCGATGGCTCTACCACCAAAAGGAGACTGATGTGGCAATATTGCAATTTGTTGGCGAAACTTTTTCTCGATTGGGATGCATACCCCTTTCCCGCATAAAAGTGCATCTAAAACTAAATCCGCTTCAATATTTTTTACTTTTGCATTGCTTTTTGCTTTAAGTGGAACAACAAGTAAAATTTCCCCTTCGTGCACCCATACGTACCCCTTATCCCCAGGTTCATAGTGTTTTTTTGCACTGGGATATTGTATAGCACCCACTTCGATGTAATCTGGAAGATTTCTGAATGAAAGAGTTGTAGCTTTCCCCGTTCCTGGACCAACAGGATTTCCGTAAATATGATACCCCTTAGGTATAACAATTTTTACTATACAATTGCTCACCCCGCCAACGGGGATTTCTACTTTTTTCGGTTCAACGCTTACTCCCAATTGTGCATTAATTTGCGCATTGCTAACAGTATTAATTACCAATTGTAAGAATAATATTAATATTATTCGTCTCACACGCATGGGCAATCATTCACCTTTTAATTGTGAAATCTTTATTGACGCATTGTGAATGTAGCATAAATAATACACCTGTCAAACTTTTTTACAGGAATTCTATGATACAAGGAGCAAAAAGTCATGAGAGTTGCAAACGATGCGGCAAATGCTGCTTGGCGAACATCGCTTCTCTCGTTTACGATATTGAAGATTCCGATCGATTGCGGTGGATAGCAGAAAATCGTAATGACATCTTGCGCATTTTAGAAAACGAAAGCGCTGTTTGGATGGGAGATCATCTCGTATCAGCAAAAACGGGAAAGATTATTCACTCATGTCCTTTTTTACAGTGTGACGGAATCTTTACCACCTGCACGATATATGAAACAAGACCAATCGTATGTCGGAATTTTACCCCTGGATCATCGGAAATATGCCCGTTATACAAAAAATGACTTTACGAGGATCGCATTTTTTATAAAGTGCCCACACTGATCTTTTTTATAAAACTGAATGCACTAAGAGCTATGCACAATAATACGGAACATTTAAGCGGCATTACTATTAAAATAATTATCGCAAACATTATTATTTTTTTTCTACAAATACTCACTGGAAACAGTGGCTTCCTTATTGAATATTTTGCGCTCACACCAATTCTCGTTGCCTCAAAGTACCATATTTGGCAATTGGTTACCTACATGTTTTTGCATGGAAACTTTGCGCACATTTTTTTCAACATGTATGCGCTACTCATTTTCGGAATGCCTATTGAACAAGAATGGGGAAGCAAGCGCTTTACACTATATTATTTCTTTACGGGAATTGGCGCAGGGTTAACGATCTTTTTCATAAATTCGATTTTTCCTGGGCCTGGGTACTATTATCCAACAATTGGTGCTTCGGGTGCAGTATTTGGACTTTTGCTCGCGTTTGGGTTTCTATATCCAAATGCGGAGCTTTTATTATTTTTCTTTATTCCCATTAAAGCAAAATATTTAGTAATCCTCTACGGTTTATTGGAACTTTTTTTAGAAATTTCAGGAAGTAGTGGAAATATTTCGCACATTGGACATTTGGGGGGATTATTCTTTGGTCTCATTTATTTTCTTATATTTAAAAAACATGCGCTTTCTTTTAAAGCGAAGATTATTCGCTCGAAAATCTTAAAAAACTTAGAAGAACATCAGCAAATGCTATCAGAACGTGCACAAAACATTGCATCGCCTTCCATCGATTTTAAAGTAAATATCTTAAAAAAGATTTCAACCGAAGGGATTGAATCATTAAATGACGATGAAATACAATTTATCCGCCTCCTTCAAATAATGAAGGATGAAGAGAGCCAAGGTCAATGCATAGACGTAGATTTCGACCTTGATGATGAGTATTGCCTCAATTGTGAAAATTTCGATGCATGTTTTCTACGCAGAGTAAAAAAGTATTTCCAATCCTGACGTGTATAAACTATTTGGGAAATTTTATACCAAATATACCAATTATTCACCCAATCACATATTCTTAATATCTTAATTTATTTCCTAATGTTTTATTTATTCTGATGTTGGAATTTGTCTTTACATATAATTCGATTGGCGTTTTCAAAATTGCCAACCCTCTTATATACTTCAGTTGAAATTTTTTGTTTTGTGTTTTCAAATAATCCCCTCGCTACTATTCATTCACACCTCATTAATTACAAATTTATAAGAACAGACGTATCGCTACATTTATGGAACATTCATACTCAACGATGTTTTCTTGAATCACCATCGCCATGTTGGTTTCATTGATCGCATAACCGAGATCAAATTCATTCCTATCAACGACTGCAATTACAATTAACGAAGCCATTTGCGTAAGCCTTTTTTCAAAACCGAATCGTGCACCATAAAGTTTGTACGAAGTTGTCAAACTTCTTGCACTGCTCGATGCATTATATTCCGCTTCGAGCGAAGTTCGCTGCGAAAAAGCTCCACACGCAATTGAAAGGCTATTATCCAAAAAGTATTTCATTCCCGCCGAGAACACGAAAAGCGTTTGGAATTTATATATTTCATTCACTTCCTCATAATCGAGATTGTGTACCACCAAAATGGTTTCACTGTATGAACCATCTCTTCTAAAACCGAACTCTCCTACGATCGCAAAATGAGGAGAAAAATTCACCGCTAACCCAAATATCGCACCAAAACCAGTGGTATTTTGCCAAGGATTTTCAATTGAACGAGCAATTGCATACGAATAAGCCACATTGAGAAGATCGTCTCTTTTATTTTCGTAATCGCTTTTCGAATACGTAACATCGGGAGTTACGAGCACAATTCCCAGCTGAAATAGTTCCGATGCCATCATCACTCCAATGCACCCAGAAGAAATATACGATGTCTTCGATATCGATTTATATTCCCACGAACCTTTTATACTATTGGTATAACCTTCATTATTTTCGTCAGTAAAATCCTTACGATATTCATAAATCCATTGTGCACCAAGAGAAAAGTTTTCAAATATTCTCCACGATGCACTGAGATATCCTCTCATGGCGCCACGATATTCAAATTGGTCGTTTCGAAACAAAATATTAGCAGAATATGCAGGAACATAAAGAAGCAAATCAAAAGAAGAATCTTTATTCATGGAAGTACCAGTAATTCCTACTCCAATGGAAGATTTTTGATATTGGAAAAAAAATGCACCCCCACCTCCAATGAGTTTTTTTTCCGATTCATACACATTAAACGATCGATTCTCAATTGCAAGATTTGGTGATTTCACATTCGCATGTGCCGAAATGTCTGGAATGTTGCTCAAAAGGGCCTCAGCAAAAGCTACTGTTCCGACCTTTTCTTTTTCAAAAGAAAGAAGTGCGGGATTTCTCCAGACATCGCCCGCCCCTGCAGGAGACACAGTTATGTTTTCTCCCAATGCGTGCGAAATACTTTGCGCATAGACTTGAAAATTTTTTAAAATTGCAATTATAAAAATAATAACTACCAATCTTTTTTTCATAAATTTTCACCAATTACCGCTTTTGCTCTTTACTATGTAATTTCATACAAAATGCAAATATTTTTCTGCCAACAAATTCTAAAATAGGCTTGACCTGTAATTAATCATTTTTAAGTATATTATCCAATTTATTACAATCAAAAATTTTGGGGAGATATCGCCATGGCGCATATTAAACGAGTTTACCTCTTTGGTGGGGGAATCACCGAAGGAAGAGCAGACATGAAAGATTTACTAGGCGGGAAAGGGGCTAACCTTGCCGAAATGTCTCTGCTCGGAATACCCGTTCCAGCCGGTTTTACCATCACAACAGAAGTATGTACCGAATTTTACAAAAACAACCGCCAATATCCTCCCGGACTAAAAGAAGAAGTCGATGAAGCCATGAAAAAAGTCGAAGAAATCATGGGTGCGAAATTTGGCGACCCATCGAACCCTCTTTTAGTTTCAGTTCGCTCTGGTGCTCGCGCTTCGATGCCAGGCATGATGGACACTGTATTAAACCTTGGCCTAAACGATAAAACTGTCCAGGGGCTCATTAAAAAAACAGGGAATGAACGGTTTGGGTGGGATTCATATCGCCGATTTATTCAAATGTACGGTGATGTTGTGATGGGGCTTAAACCACAATCGAAGGACGAACATGATCCTTTTGAAGAAATCATGGATCACCTTAAAAAGCAGCGAAAAATCAAATTAGACATCGACTTATCCGTGGATGATCTTAAAGAACTCGTTGCACGATTTAAAGAGCTCATCAAAAAACGCCTTAAAAAAGATTTTCCAACCGATCCCGAAGAGCAACTTTGGGGAGCAATAGGGGCAGTATTTGGCTCGTGGATGAACGAACGCGCTATCTTATACCGCAAGATAAATAATATCGATGACAGTTGGGGAACTGCGGTTAACGTGCAAGCAATGGTATTTGGAAACATGGGGAACGATTGTGCGACCGGCGTTGCTTTTACGCGGGATCCCGCAACCGGTGAAAACAAATTCTACGGGGAATACCTTATTAACGCCCAGGGAGAAGATGTTGTTGCAGGAATTCGCACGCCACAGCAAATTACTATAGATGGTTCACGGCGATGGGCAAAAGAGAATAATATTTCGGAAGAAGAGCGCAAAACAAAATATCCCTCTTTGGAAGAATCCATGCCTGAAGCATATGCGCAATTGAAAGAAATCTATCAAAAGCTTGAAAAGCATTACCGCGACATGCAGGATATCGAATTTACAATCCAAAACAAAAAATTGTGGATGCTCCAAACCCGGAATGGGAAACGCACTGCTGCCGCCGCAGTGAAAATCGCAGTTGATATGGTAAAGGAAGGATTAATTACAAAAGAAGAAGCGATTATGCGCGTTGATCCTGCATCGCTCGACCAACTCCTTCATCCAACATTCGATCCAAATGCGAAGCGAACTGTTCTTACTCGCGGACTTCCTGCATCTCCCGGAGCTGCAGTAGGGAAAGTCGTGTTCAACGCAGATGATGCCGAAGCGTGGAGCAAAAAAGGAGAAAAGGTAATTCTTGTTCGCGTTGAAACATCGCCTGAAGATCTCAAAGGAATGAATGCCGCTCAGGGAATCCTTACCGCGCGAGGAGGCATGACATCGCATGCTGCAGTAGTTGCTCGAGGAATGGGAAAATGCTGCGTCGCAGGATGCGGGGAACTTGAGATTGATTACAAGAAAAAAATGTTCAAAGTAGGAAAAAATGTGATAAAACAGGGCGATTTTATTTCTCTCGATGGTTCTACCGGTGAGGTAATGCTTGGTCAGGTGAAAACAGTCGAAGCATCGCTTTCTGGTGATTTTGGCACAATTATGCAATGGGCCGATGAAATCCGAAAACTTGGCGTTCGCACCAATGCAGACACGCCTCACGATGCTCAGGTCGCCCGTAGCTTTGGCGCAGAAGGCATAGGGCTATGCCGTACTGAACATATGTTTTTTGAAGGCGATCGCATCAAAGCGATGCGGGAAATGATTCTTGCTGACGATATTGCAGGAAGAAAGAAAGCGCTCGCAAAACTTTTAAAAATGCAACGGAAAGACTTTTACGGCATCCTCAAAGCGATGCAAGGATATGGAGTAACCATTCGCCTGTTAGATCCACCGCTTCACGAATTTGTTCCTCATGAAGAAAAAAATCAAAAAGAAATGGCAATCGAAATGAAGGTACCGCTGAGCGTAATAAAGGCAAAAGTCGATTCGCTCCACGAATTTAACCCCATGTTAGGGCATCGGGGATGCCGCTTAGGGATCACATATCCCGAAATTACCGAAATGCAAGCGCGTGCAATTTTTGAAGCAGCGTGCCAACTCAAAAAAGAAGGGATTGATGTAAAACCAGAAGTGATGGTGCCATTAGTAGGTCATGTGAATGAGCTCAAAATGCAAAAGGAAATAATAGTTGCAACAGCGGAAAAAGTAATGAAAGAAAAGGGCATTCGCGTTGACTACATGGTAGGAACAATGATCGAGGTTCCACGCGCAACTGTTACCGCCGATGAAATTGCGAAAGAAGCAGAATTTTTCTCATTCGGAACCAATGACCTTACCCAAATGACATACGGATTCAGCCGCGATGATTCAGGCAAATTCCTTCCCGAATATGTGGAGAAAAAGATTCTTCCGAATGATCCATTCCGCACACTCGATAGAGACGGTGTTGGGCAACTTATGAAAATCGCTGTTGAAAAAGGGAAAAAAACACGTCCCGATCTTAAGCTCGGAATTTGTGGCGAACATGGGGGCGATCCAAGTTCGATTGAATTTTGCCATATGATTGGGTTAAATTACGTAAGCTGTTCACCCTTCAGAGTTCCAATCGCACGTCTTGCTGCGGCACAAGCAGCAATTAAACACAAATGACACTTCTAATACAGTGTCTAATACGGTGGGGGCTTCTAACCCCCACTTTTCTCAGGTGATGGCTATGAAGAGAGTGCATTTTACGAAAGGGCTTCTCATTATTTTCCCCGTGTACATCTTCTTATCAAAAGCAGTTTTTGCATCGTATGAAGATGCATTAAAACTTTTTGATGAAAAAAAATTTCAAGAGTCATTGAAGCTTATAGCCGCTGAACTGGATGTAAAAAAAGATTCAGACCCATCCTCACCAAATTACAAACTCCGATTTTTAGCGGCACATAACCATTGGAAGCTTGGGAATTATGAACCTTCCCTTCTTCACTTCAAAAAATGTATGCAAATCCGCCCACACAGCGAAGAACCGTATATCGATGCTTCGCTTATGCTCTTAAGCGCAAAAAAGATTACCGATGCCGAAGAAATAGTAAAACGTGGCCTCGAAGTAAAAAAATCCCCAATGCTATATTATGTGTATGGGAAAATAGCAGCAAAAAATGAAAATTTTTGGAAAGCGAAGGAATTATTCGAAAAAGCAATCTCTCTGGATCCCGATTTATATCCCGCATATAATAGTTTGGGCATTGTGCTTATGAAACTTAACAAGCCATCAGAAGCAAATACCGCATTTAGTGCGGCACTTTCGCTGTCCCCAAATTCAGCTGAAATTTTAAACAATTTAGGCTATAGTTTTATGGTGCTTCGCAAATACGATGTATCAATTAAATATTTTGAAAAGGCCTTATTACTAAGTCCCGAAAACGATATCATCAAATTGAACCTATCGTTTGCAAAAAGTAAAGTAGGGAAATAGCTGGTAATAGTTTCTCTTTCGAGTTTAAAAGAAGCAGACTATATTTACGTCCTTAAAATAATTCAAAATGGTGATTTTAAAAGAAATTTCCCTTTAATCTTCTCTCTCGTAATAGGACCAAAATATCTGCTATCCATAGCCTTATCGATATTGTCATTTAATACAAAATATTCATTTCGTTTTAATTTCACTGCTGGGTAATTATCGCGCATGGAAAATGACATGGGGAACAACCGTTTATCTTTTCTCACGATTTGCCATGAAAATTGTGCTGGCTTTTCATTTATTAAAATCTCGCCATTTTTAATTTCCACTAAATCGCCAGCAGTCGCAACGATGCGTCCCACATAAAGATCCTCTCCGCCTGGTGAACCTCGATAAAGCACCACATCGCCAACGCGTGGTACAAAAAATCTTATCATAAATAATTTTTCTCCTTTTATAAAATTTGGACGCATTGTATCATCGCACAACACAAAAGGGAAAAGAAATATCCTTATTAAAATAAAACCAACCACAATTCCACACATGACGAATGCAATTTTGAAAAGAATAGTTTTAACAATATCTTTCATAATCTTACTTACGGTTCTTTGTTATTATATCGATTACATTTTCTATGACATAATTAATTTCTTCATCGGTCATGCCGGGATATATTGGTAAGGATAATGTTCTTTTGAATATCCACTCTGAGCCAGGGAAATCTTTATAACACCATCCAAGTTTTTTATATAATGAAAATCGATACAATGGGATAAAATGAACGCTCGCAATAATTCCCCTTTGCTTCAACTTTTCAACGAATTCATCCCGCGTGATTTTCAATTTGTTTACGTCAATTCTTAAAGGATACAGATGCCAGGCACTCTTTCTATTCTCTTCGACTACATAGGGGATAATTTCTTCGATTTTTGAAAAAGCCTCGTTATACTTCTCTGCAATTTTTTCTCGCAATTCCATCATTTTTTGAAGTTTGCGAAGCTGTGCAATACCCATCGCTGCATTTATATCTGTCATGTTATATTTATATCCCATTTCGCGAATATCGTACTTCCATGTACCTGTTGCCATGTAACGCTTCCACGCATCGCTGGTAATCCCATGTAAGCGTAAACTTTTTACTCGTTCTGCCCACTTTTTGTTTCGTGTGGTTAACATCCCCCCTTCCCCGGTCGTGAGCGTCTTAGTGGCATAAAAACTAAAACACACGATCTCGCCATTGCTCCCAATTAATCTATCCTTATAGTATGCTGGCAAAGCGTGAGCAGCATCTTCAATGAGACGGATAGAGTTTCCCGTTATTTTTTTCAACGCATCCATATCCACAGGCTGACCACCATAATGGACCGCTATAACTGCTTTTGTTTTTTTTGTTTTTTTGCGATAAACTTCGCTCGGCATTAATAGATGTGTCTTTGGATCGACATCCGCAATAACCGGTCGAGCTTTAAAATACAAAATTATTTCCGCCGTTGAAGCAAAAGTCATCGCAGGCACAATTACCTCATCTCCTTCACGAATGCCTATTGCTCTTAATGCGAGATGTAATGCAGCAGTACAAGAATTTACAGAAACCGCATACTTCGCACCGATGTACTCAGAAAATATTTTTTCAAATTCCTGAGTTTTCGGTCCCATTGTAATCCACCCTATCTTAATAGTTTCGGTAACTTCTGCAATTTCTTCTTCGCCAATATACGGTTTGTGGAATGGAATTATCATCTTCAAAATTCTCGCTGTGCGATTTTAAAGATTAATAGGCTGGCATCTGTTTGGAGATCAACTCCCTCCATAAAGCTGGTGAAATCCATATATATTTTTCTTGCAAGCAATGCGGGGGTATCTTCTTTATTAAGGCGAATAATATCCTTGATCCGCCCAATCGAATATGGGTTACCATTGCGATTAACCGCTGAGACAATCCCATCAGAATATATAAACCCAATTACAATTTCCGATATATTAATTGCATTCACGTCATAATTATAATTTTTCTCAACACCCAGCGGAACACCTTTAACATCATATACAATAAATTCATCTTTTGATAACACATAGAGTGTAAGCGGATTAAATGCTGCTCCCGCAATCAACAATTGTCTTTCTATATTCCTATATAAGCAATATACTGCCGGGACATATCGATGAGTATATCTTGAAGTTGCGACAACCCAATTCATTGCATTGAGCATTTTATCGGGCATTTCCCACTTTTCTGGCTGATTATGCAATATTGAATATAATTCTAACAACAGAACGCCCGATTCCATCCCAGCATCGGAT
>JAOAAF010000034.1 GCA_026419015.1 Spirochaetota bacterium | reverse complement strand
CATCCGATATCCGCGGTGCACCAATAGATATCGCCATCGTGATAATCGAAAATCATCTTATGAGTGAACGCAACATAGGTAAGATATCCACCTGTGGTGTGCATTACGCCTTTAGGTTTTCCAGTTGAACCAGAAGTATACAGGATAAAGAGCGGATCTTCCGCATCCATATGTTCTGGTGGGCAATTTGCATCCACTTTTGCCATTTCCTCGTGCCACCAACGATCGATTTTGTCGTTCCAATTGCACTTAATCTTGTCTCCCACCCTTTTCACCACAATGTGCAAACGAACAGATGGACATTGCGCAATCGCAGCATCTGCATTATCCTTCTGTGGAACCGCTTTCGCTCCGCGGAATGTACCATCGCAAGAAACGACTACTTCTGCCTGACAGTCCTGAATTCGATCGCGAAGAGCTTCGGCAGAGAAACCACCAAAAACAACTGAATGAATTGCACCAATACGCGTGCACGCCAATATTCCAATTGCTAGCTCTGGAATCATTGGCAGAAAGAAAGTAACGCGATCGCCTTTCTTTACACCATTTCTCTTAAGCACATTTGCAAATTTGCACACTTCTTCATGAAGTTGCTTATAGGTAAAGGTTTTGTCTTCGGTTGGTTCGTTCCCTTCCCAAATAATCGCAATTTGATTGCCGCGCTTTTCGAGATGCCTATCAAGGCAGTTGTACGAAACATTGAGCTTTCCGCCAATAAACCACTTCACCCACAATTCCTTTGCTGTTTTGCCGTAATTGCAGTCCATTACTTTATCCCACTTTTTAAACCACGTGACGTATTCCTCTGCAATCTTCGCCCAAAACTCCTCTGGCTTTTCAATAGATTCTTTCCACATCTTTTCATACTCTTCACGGCTTTTGATCCAAGCCTTTTGGCGGAACTTTTCCGGTACTGGATAGATTTCCTTAAGAGTGAATTCTGCCATTTTTACCTCCGTAAATAATTTAATTTAAATTATAGTATCGGGAGCGGGCATATTTAATTATAAATCTCACTGATTAAGAGTTTCCCGCACTCCCAATATTATCATTAAGAAGATTATAAAAATGAGATTTCCGACTACAAAAAACAGGATCTAACAAAAATACTAGGCCTTCTCATTTAATACGCAATATTTCCCAAAGAGCAAAACAAAAGAATGCGATGTAAAACTGATTATATCCTATGAAAACCACTTTTCTTCTCAACGAATACCCACTTCAGGCTCTTATCATTCCAATAAACATGAGAAATAAGCAATTTGTTTAAACGTTCCCTTCTTCACAAACATGGCTTCTTAGATATTCTGCAATCATTCCATCGTATGATGAAGTCGTTTCAAAAACTTTAACTGCCAACCGAAAATTTGTCTTTTTTGAAACTTCTCCATTTTTCCGAATTTCTTCAATTACTGGTACGTAATCATTGGGGTCGACTATGACCGTAACGCTTTCAAAATTTTTTGCGGCCGAACGAAGCATTGCCGGACCACCAATGTCAATATTTTCAATCGCCTCATTTAATGTACAATCTGACCTTGAAATGACCTTTTCAAATGGATATAAATTTATTGCAACTAAATCAATACATTCGATTTGATGATCTTTCATCACGCGAATGTGCTCGGGATTTGACCGTATTCCCAAAAGTCCACCATGAACTTTTGGGTGAAGGGTTTTCACCCTTCCATCCAATATTTCAGGAAAACCAGTATATTCAGACACATCCTTTACGGGTATGCCGTTTTCTTTCAACGCTTTTGCGGTTCCACCCGTCGAAAGTATCTCAATCCCATTTTCTACTAACACCTTCGCAAACTCCACAATTCCGCTCTTATCGGTAACGCTTAGCAATGCTCTTTTAATCTTTCCCATTTTCGACCTAATTATTTTGAACAACTGCACTCACTGGCCATTCAAAAAAACATCTGCTCTCAAAACTAATGAAAAAACTTCATTAAAATATAAAATAAAATATAAAATATCCACTATTTTAAACAGACAAAGACCATTCCAATATATGCCATGAAAAAAACAAGCATTTTTTCATCACAATACTGAAAAAGGTATGCACGATGCACAAATACGACATAAAACGCTTGAAATCACCGCTTTTGAAATTTCACTATGATCATTGAATTGAATATAATATATCGCTACATAAGTTATTGCTGTTTTTAAAATGAATGGTGGTTTTTAAAATTGCCAATGGAAATTAAAGGACAATTGTCAATATATTTTATTTGCGATCACCTGCCAAGAAATCCTAACCCAACCAGCGTTTTTGTCACGCGTTCGCTTATGCCATCCAAAAATTTTATTTTTATTCGATCAAAATCCAGTTCATTGGAATCATCCGAAAAGCGATGCATATCCATATAGATTACTTTTAAATCTTTATCGGCCATCACCAGCATGGTATCGTAATCCACAAATTGCATTTCGTTTGCAATCACACCGTAAATTTCATACACAAAAATTCCATCCAAAGAATTGTCATCTATTATTTTTTTTAATTCCGCTCGGTTATCGCGCAAGTACAAATTCACCACCCCGATAGATTTAAATTTCAAAAATTCTCCCGCTTCGTTCACCTGATAAAATCTGTGCTCATTTGTATTAAAAAAAGTAATCTTTTCCGAACCATCGGCGATAAATAAAATATCCTTCAGCGGAACGAAGCCAGCAAACCAATGCGAAATAGTTTTTACATAATCATCGCGAGTTAACCGCACATCGCGCGAAATCCTTACCAAAAAACCGACCTTTTTCACCTCCCGTATTGCGCTGGTATTCGCACTGATCTTTTTTACTCCAATCCCACTACACGAAATGCTCATCAAACATATCAGCATTGCAGTTGTAATTCTTTTCATTGCTATTACTCCTGCGGATTCCTTTGCATTACAATTGTGCTCAAAATAACCTAACCTTGCAACCGATATTCCCGACCTTTTACAAAGGCAGCTATGTTCATTTCGACATACTTTTCTTTGACCTGAGTTTCGATCGCTTTTTTCCACTCATCCAATCCAAACTCGAGAAAATTCGACAACGCACCAAGCATTACAATGTTAACTATCCGCCGATTTCCAATCTCTTTCAAAATCGATTCTATGTTGAGAATATAGCATTTTCGAACATTTGACGACAACCAGCTTTCTAAATCCTCAGGATATTTCTCTAAGCCTGCTTCAACTGGTGCAGGATCTTGGCGAAAATTATTCACAAGCAAAATGCCTTCATCGGAAAGATACTCAAGCTTCCGCATTGATTCTAAAAGCTCAAATGAGACAACAAAATCAGCTGTTCCTTTTTCAATTAATGGCGAATATACGTGCTTGGAATACCTCACATGGCAATCAACGCTCCCACCGCGCTGTGCCATCCCATGGACCTCTGCTTCCTTCACATCGTATCCTGCATTTTTTGCAACTTCTAACAGAATTTTACTCGCAAGTATTACTCCCTGTCCCCCAACGCCTGCAAATATCACATTTGCCATAGTGCCACCTTTTCCTGATTCAAATCTTAAATCAATGCAATACCAATTAAACGAGCACGCACTTTCGCAACGATATTATCACGGAAGGTTCCTTTGCTGCAATTTCTTCCCGCACTACGCGCTCGAATGTTTCCTGATCCTTCGGATCAACTTTTACTACCCGTTTTACACCAATCGCGCGTGCCAACTGCTCAAAGTCAAGCTGATGCGTCTCTTCACCCATCAATGTTCTTCCCGTCGCAGGATTATCTTGATGTCCTGTCATCGCGGTCACGCGGTTGTCTAAAATGATGACTGTACCAGTTCCTTTGTTGTATACAATATCAATAAGCGGTGTAATGCCAGAATGAATAAATGTGGAATCTCCAATCACTGCAACGCTGTTTCGCGCCATCTCATCGCCGCGCGCCAACTCGAAACCATGATGCATGCTTATACTCGCTCCCATACATCCCTGAGAGTGCATTGCCGAATATGGCGGAAGCACCGCTAATGTGTAGCACCCGATATCCCCATTTACTACTACATCTAATTTCTTAAGAACTTCAAATACATATCGATGGGGGCATCCTTTACAAAGCGTAGGCGGTCGTCCCGGAATTTTTGACGTATATACAGGAATTGAATTTGCTGGTCTTTTTTTGTTAATTGCCATATCAACAATCTCCGGCGTAAGTTCGCCGAGAATTGGAATGACTTCCTTCCCAATGGGACGGTACCCTAACGCGCGGACATGATCTTCGATAAACGGATCGCATTCTTCCACTACATATAATTCTTCTACTGCTTCTGCAAATTCACGGATTAGTTCATCGGGCAGCGGCCAGATAAATCCAATCTTTAGCACAGAATCTTCTGGACACACTTCCTTCACATATTGGTATGCTACACCATTGGTGATAATGCCGCGCTTTTTGCTTCCCCATTCAATTCTATTTAATGTGGAGTTGTTAGAATACTCCCTCAATTTTATCATTTGTTCTTCAACAAATTTATGTCGCGGCCGTGCATGCGCGGGAATCATCACATATTTCTGTGGATTTCGCTCAAAAGGCCTAAGCGGTACATTCATTTTCTCATCCAATACCACCACTCCCTGCGAATGCGCAATGCGCGTGGTGATGCGGACAATTACCGCTCTATCGAAATCTTCTGAGATGTCAAATGCAAGCTTTGTAAATTCCTTTGCCTCTGCAGGACTTGAAGGTTCAATCATAGGAAGCTTTGCAGCCCTCGCATAGTGGCGATTATCCTGTTCATTTTGAGAACTCCACGCGCCAGGATCATCGGCATTGATAATTACCATTCCCGCATTCACCCCAGTGTACGAGAACGTAAATAAGGGATCTGCAGCCACATTGAGCCCTACGTGCTTCATTGCAACTAGCGCTCTTGCCCCCGCAATCGAAGCTCCAGCGATTACTTCAAAAGCAACTTTTTCATTTGGGGACCATTGTGCCTTAATATTGCGATATTCTTTCGCAATCGTTTCAAGAATTTCAGTGCTCGGCGTACCCGGATATGCTGCCGCAACTCGACAATCCGCCTCATACGCACCGCGGGCAATTGCTTCATTACCCAGCATTATTTTTTTTTGCATCTGTCATGCTCCGATTATGTCGATATTTTTCACAATACTATATCCTTCCTCGAGCAGGCTCGTTTTTGCTTTTTCTATGTCATCAAATCGAAAAATCATCACGGCCTTATCGCCCCGCTTTTCAGTGAAGGCATACATGTATTCGATATTTAGATTATGTTTGCTAAATGCATGAAGCGCTTTTAACAAAGACCCAGGTTTATCCTCAATTTCAATGGCAAGCACATCGGTAAGGGAACAGGTAAAATGGCTTTCTTTCAATGCCTTTACCGCTTCTTCAGGTTTGTTGACAATCATGCGCACAATACCAAAATCCGATGCTTCTGCAATTGTGAGCGTGATGATATTTATATTGCGATCTGCCAAAACCTTCAACGCGTTTTCGAGATGACCCGGTTTGTTTTCAAGGAAAAGCGACAATTGTTTAACATTCATGCAAATCCTCCCACTAAACAATTAATACAACATGAAATACTGCACTTTTTTACATTAAAACTTAAATCTTAACTTAAATCTTCCTTCTGTCAATTACCCGCACTGCCTTGCCTTCGCTTCTTGGAATTGTCATTGGTTCAACGAGTGTAATTTTTGCGCTGATTCCAAGAACGCTTCTAAATCTATCGGCAATGCGTTTTGAAAGAGCTTCGAGAACCTTTATCTCATCCGAGAAAATCTTTTCATTTACCTCAACTTTTACTTCGATATCATCGAGAGCTCCTTTTCGATCGACAATAATCTGATAATGCGGCTCAATCCCTTCAATCTCCATGAGTACCGCTTCGATTTGCGATGGAAACACATTGACACCACGGATAATAAGCATATCGTCTGAACGGCCTGTTACTTTTTCCATTTTTATTAATGTTCTGCCGCATTTACAAGGTTCTCGGTACAATCTCGTGATGTCGCGCGAACGATACCGTATTCCCGGAAATGCTTCCTTTGTTAATGTGGTATACACTATTTCTCCTTTCTCACCCTCAGGGAGCACCTCGCCTGTATCGGGATTAATAATTTCAACATAAAAATGATCTTCGTGAATATGGAGGCCGGATTTTTCGCTACATTCTCCCGATACTCCAGGTCCAATAACTTCGCTGAGTCCGTAAATATCGTACGCTTCAATTCCAAGACGTTGCTCAATTTCCTTCCGCATATTTTCAGACCAGGGTTCGGCACCAAAAATACCAGCGCGAAGCTTTGTCTTTTTAATATCGTAATCGGGGCGTTTTTTTTCAATGTAATCGGCGATGTTTAACGCATAGGATGGCGTGCATGCAAGCATCGTGCTCCCAAAATCTTTAATGAGCATAAGTTGCCGTTCGGTATTTCCTCCCGAAATAGGAACAACCATTGCTCCTATTTTTTCACCTCCATAGTGCAATCCCAGTCCTCCTGTGAAAAGCCCATACCCATATGCGACTTGGATGATATCTTTCTCCGTTGCGCCATATCCGACCAGACATCGGGCAACAACCTCCGCAAAAACTTCTATATCATTTTTCGTATAACCAACAACAGTTGCATTTCCAGTGGTACCCGATGACGCATGCACTCGCACCACTTTTTCCAGGGGCACGGCAAAAAGACCAAAAGGGTAATTTTGCCTCATTTCTTCTTTCGTTAAAAAAGGAATTCGCTTGATATCATCAAGTGTTTTAAGCTGATCGGGATGAAACCCAACCGCATCGTATTTCTTCCTATAAAATGCATTGTTTTCATACGCATGCCGAACCGACCATTTAAGCCGTTCGAGTTGCAAATCGCGCATTTTGTTTACCGGAAGAGTTTCCATTTCTTTATTAAAAAACATAGAACACCTCTGGAGTTTTTCACAAAGTTTGAAATATTTTTCTTTTTGTCAATAAAAAACAAAATAAATATTATCCATGAGATTTTTTAGTCACTATAACAGCTCCACTATAATGAATGTTAAATCATCATTCATTTGATCTTCAGAAATATGTCCCGTAACTGCATTTATTAATTCATCACAAAACGATTTAGCTTCATGCGCACAATGTTCGAGCACAAATTTCTCAAGCCGATCTATTCCAAATTCTTCTCGTTTTAAGTTGAATTCTTCAAATACCCCATCCGTAAAGAGAAATAATTTATCACCTCTGCAATATTGAAATTCGGCCATTTCATAGTGCGAATCTTTTGATATCCCAATCGCTCTCCCTGTCCTGGTAAGCGGAATAAGTCTTTTCTGTGCAATAAAAAACTGTTCGTGATGACCCGCTGATGCAAAAGTAAAACGCTTACTGCTCACATCGACATCAATAATTATGCCTGTAAAAAACGTTCGCAACGCTTTATAATTTTCTACAAAAAAATCATTCATTTTCAAAAATATTTCAACAGGCGTTGGTGACTCAAATTTTATTTTATCGTATTCGCTTTTGATGAGCATTGTCATAAGCGAAGCGCTTACCCCATGCCCCATTGCATCTGCTAAAAAAATTCTCGTTTTCGTTTTCCCAATATCCGTCACATCATAATAATCGCCACCAACAACCATGTACGGTCTCGATTCTATATAAATTGCTAAAAATTCTCTGGGGAGTATTTCTTTTGGGATTATTCTATCGTGCACTCTTTTTGCAAGCTCCAATTCCTTTGCCATCCGTACATTCAGTGCCTCAATCTTTCTCATCGATTGTTCAATCTCTTCTTTTGCATTCAGCGCAGCTTCGGTTTTCAAGCGTAACTCTTCGGTTTTTCTTTGGACCTCAATGTGTAATGATTGCGATAAATATTCCGCAGTCTGATATGCACGCGCAAATCGCATCGAAAGGATTACCGATTGAAAAAACAAAAATCCACCCAAACCAAATTGAGACATGAAAAAAGTGTGAATGACATGATGGTTATGAAGGATATCGTTGATCACAGTGAGCATTAACACAAAAAAACCAAGTAAGACTAACATTGCATCTTCTCTTTTTCGGAAAATTGCCACAATTATTTTCCCTATTGTCCAAAGACCACTTCCGATGAGCACACAGTTATACGCCATCACAAAGCGCGAATAAAATCGCACATTCGTTACAAACGGTAACATTGCAAGGCAGGTCCCTGCTGCGACCAATATTGTCACATATCTTTTTCCCATTTCGTTTGGGTAAAGATTGTGTATAAAAATTGCAAATGTAGTCCATGACAATGCCAACGATATATATTCCACTTTAAATCGCAGTTCAAAAATATTGAAATTCGGGAAAATTCTTTCAAAATAATTATCAATCGCCAAAGTATGTAATAAAATCACAAAACAAAACATAGAAAACCATATGCTGGCAACATCTTCTTTCCTTTTTAGCCATAAAATTCCATGATACATTGCCATCATCAAAATAAATCCAAGCACAAGTGCGCTGAAAAAATCCATTTTCCAAAGACTGTGTTGAATTGCTTGCTGTGTGCCGAGAACAATCGGTTTATTGAGTCCACCACCGCGATGGAAAAAATTAGACACTTTGATAGCAATTACGAACTCATTTTTTTTCAAATTAGGTAACATCGCATAGCGCGGTAAAAGCGAAGGAGTTGAATCGTCACGATTTTCACCAACAACGCCCGCACCCATGATTTGAATTTCGTTTACATACAGTTCATACGCTGTATTGACTCCTTTCACATACACACAGGGTCGTAATCGCCAAAATGAATCTGCTACTTTGACGCGCAATCGATACCATCCAATCCCTTCACCTCTTTTGGTGACACTATTCCAATAACCAGGAACTTCTATGTTATACCAAGAACTCTCATTTTGGTCAAACTGCGCGTGTTGCATTTCAATAGAATGCGGATAGAGTTTCCATATCCCATTCAGTTCAACAAAACCTTTCGTTGAAAAATCCCACTCCGTTAAATTTATAATGCCATCAAAGGCCCGAGGTGGCAAATCCGAGGTAGAAGATATAATCCCCATGCAAGATGAAAGCGCAAGAATACATAGCAGTGGATACAATTTTAACATTGAATAAATCGTTTTTCCTAAACTTGATAAAAAACCTAACAACTATAATGTTAAAAATATAAAATATTAAAAAAAGCGATGTCAATAAAAAATTAAAATTGTAAAATGTTTTCTCTGTAAACTTTCGGGGGGAAATTAAACTAGATTTGGTTGTTCAGAAATGAACCACAAATACTTGAATAAGTCCTATCCCTTCATCGAGAAAATCCAAAGCCTTCGCAATTACCGCACCTACTATTTCATCACCTCGCTTATCTGTTGCCATGCCACAGCCAGGAGTATCAGAGGTAACGATGAGATCGCCTGGTTTTACTTTTCGTTTACGTGCATCAACTCGCATCATTGTTCTTCCTGAAAGCACAACAGGATATTTCTTTGCCGAACCGGTTACATTATTAAGCACAACACAAGGATTACTCGACACAATGCCAATCACACCCGAATCGTACGGAGTGCGACTTCTTGCTAATATTCCCTTGCCTTTTGGACTTGCAACGAGCAAATCGCCTTCTGCAATGTATTCGCTATCTTCCACTTCAAAAAATTCCACAATATTCGCCAGAAGATTTCCGTTCCCAAACAGGTGAATGCTTCCATGAAATTCGGATTTTCCCCGCACTAAAAGCGCATCGCCATTTCCTTTTAAATAACAGGACGTATCAAATTCATCAATCGCACCAAATCCATCCGCTACCAGCGAAAAGGAATGTTCGCTTACAAATACACCACCAGCTCCAAATCTCGATATGCCTAACACGCCACACCCTCTATTGGCGCCCTCTTCATACCCAGATGATTGCCCACGTATCCCAATAAAATTCGCATGCCCCAGCACCCCATATTGGTGAATCATCTTTTCGTCAAAGTGCGATGAAGCAACGCCGAGAACACCGACCGCACCAGGACTTTTTGATTCATTACGTGCATACACAATCGCAGCACTTTCAGGAGGTGGTAAAATACCAGAAAAGGAAGTATGTTTTTCAGAAATTATTGCAATAGTCCCCGTATGAGAATTGTACTCGTGTTTTAACGGTGCATATTCGTGCGTATGTGGCAACGGTTCACGAGCATCAAACAACCGTTCATCGTTTGCCTGTACCGCAACTCCTTCGCGTTTTTCCCCACTTTTCGCTAATCGAACAATGCCTGGCGTTTCAACGGTGGCCATCTTCAATCGACGATCATTCCCTTGCACTACCACTCCTTCCCGATCCTCCCCATCTTCCGCTAACTCCACAATCCCTTTATACAATGTCGTTGCATCGCGAAGGCGCTTATCGTTTCCCTGAACAACGCATTCCGGTGAATTTTCGCCATTTTCTGCAAGGCGACAAATTCCATAACTTGTTGTTGTCGCTTTTTGCAAACGCGAATCATTGCCCACTACAACTGCATTGTCCGAATATACCCCATCGGGGCACAGCCGAACAATTCCAAAACTTTGCGTCGTTGCCTCTTGCAACCGCGAGTCGTTACTCTGTACCACAGCACCAGCCTTGCATTCGCGATCATACGCAAGCCTCACGATCCCTTCGCGCACTTCCGTCGCAGGCTGAATGCGCGGATCGGAAGCTTGTAATGCCAAACCATCAGCTGTTTCACCATGATTTGCTAATCGCACAATGCCTTTAAAAATTACTGAAGCATCCCGCAATCTATGATCGCTTCCTTGTACTGCTGTCCCCATTGCATCTTCACCATCATGCGCAAGCCTCACGATTCCTGCGCTAAACACAGAGGCATACGGTGTAATTTCCCCAATATTGTGCGTGTGGTAGGGGTTAACATGTGCAGCGGCAACTTCAATCGCAGCAAGGCGTAGTGGAAGTTTTCTTTCACTTTTAATTTTTCTATCCATTTCTAATCGAATATAGCGAGCAGGGGCGGCAGCAATTTCCCAAAAATATGTGCACCCCGCTTCAGCAATAAATCCTTTTTCAGTCACTACTGTTTTCCAAATATCCAAATCGGTACTCACTTCCACAACGAAATCTTCTGGAAAACAATGATCTTCTATATTGGCAGCTGATAAGGAGATCCTATTTATATGAAAAATATTTCCTAAATCGATATTAATTTTCTCTGAAACGCTTTCCGCATGTTGTTCAGATTCCCAAAAGGTATGCGCAATGCCATCGATGAGCTTCGATACATCGTGCTGGTGTGAAGAAGAGCTACTTGCTGTTAATGATTTAAAACCAGCAATTCCTGTAGAAATCGCGCTAATTTCCGAAAAAAACTTCTTATTCAAATTTCTATGTCGAAGGATGAGCAATTTCAAATACCGAATAAACGTGAGAGGGATATCCAGTCGAAAAATTTCGTCATATGAAGCTTCATACAAACGTTCGTAATGAATTGTTGACCATGCGTTTCCGTCAATACTCCCTTCAACGCGAAATGATTCTGGAAAACTGTTAATATTTGCAGAGGGCAATATCTCAATAAAATTTACTGGTACTATTTCACCATAATCAACGATTGCGTAATCGGTACTCATCGAATTGTGTTTTTTTGTACACCAGATACCAGATGACGTTACAAGATTTTTTGCTGACACTGAAGGATCAGCGTCTCCTGAAGAAGCGATGACTGTCCCTGCATGAATTTTCTTTTTGCTAATATCGATATAATTCATACTTTCACCATTTCTTGTAAATTCTTTCTTCATAGCCTTCCAGCATAGCAAAAATTGCGCGATCAAAATAAAGGACAACTCGATTATTTAACTCCAATGCTTCTTTGTACAAAGATGCATCATAATATAGCTTATCGAGAATAAAAAGCCACAGATGTCTCCTCTGAAGTACCAATGCTTTCTGCGCTTGTGAAAAAGGTATCCCCGCATCAAACCACTGTTGCCCAATTTTTCGATAATATGATGCAATTTCGCTTTTCGGATATTGTTTTACAATCCATTTCGAAAGCTCCCGATAAATTCGATCTGCTCCTTCATAGATTTTTTGTCTGTCCACATTTCTAAACGCTACAGTCTCCGCATTTCTCAAAAGATCGTTCATAAACTGTTCAGAAATCGCTTGGTGATTTTCCTCAATTATTTCAACAAAACGATTTTCTAAAATATTCGTTGCTCGTAACATAATTCACCTACCTTGTATAAGTGTAGAGCAATTTTTAAAATCACTTAATAAAAGCAATGGCAATAAAAATCTCCCCTCTGAATTCTGCAGTCAAAAAACTCACCTGAAAGAGATGTATGAATACTTTCGCATTTTAAATGATTTCATCAAAATGAATTTCTTTAACTAACTATAATTTAATTCTTATTTCTACTTTTGGCAGGTCGCACGCCAATTCTGATCACAGCATTCATAACATAAAAAGAAACTCACCTCACATTAAAAAAATAAAAACAACTTTATACATTTTCGCTTTTTTTGATCTCTGGAACCTTGATGACTTGAAGCGCTTCGCTTACGAACTGCTTCATGTATTTTAACGCAAAGAGGACAGTTTTCCCTTGAAATGTTGCATATTTCTCATATTCCGCATATACCATTAATTCCTGTGGATTAAGTATCATAGAACCGCCATACTCCGTTTCAGAAATCACATTGGTAAGAAACTTACTCACAGATTTAAAAAAATCATGAATATCGAAAAGCAAGATCCGCGCTTGCTTCGAACGTATAATATTAAGCTGACTTAGGTATTCCCCTGATTTCGCTTTTTCAATATCTTCAATTGTTTGGAGATATATTTTAAACGATCGATTGCACTGGTCTAATTTCCTGTATAGGGCATCTCTCTCATTTGCATTCGAGTAATCGAGCTTGGTATGTTGATCCGAAATAGCACCCCATATTCGTTCCTGAAAGTACACAAGAAGGCTTGCTGCTTCATTAATCTCGCGATCATCTCTATATGGTGAGAAATTTTGAATTTCAACATCCCTTAGAGTCTCAAATTCGCTAAAATCCCTTTGCGTTTCAATGGGCTTTGCTAAAAAATCCCTTTCAAAGGCCTCCTCAATCGCTTTAATATCTTCGCCTGGATAAAGTTCAGCCAATTTCTTTCTCAATTGATCTAATTCTTTTTTTACTCGCGCTCTCTGAGTGGCATTCGGGGAGGTTTTATATACTCCTTCAAGCATTCGTATAGTTTTTACGATCGTTATTGTCTCAGATTTGATATCCATATCGCACGTTTTGCAAATATTTTTTATTAAAATTTAAAATATTCCCTTTCACGTAAAGCCAGCTACCCATTAATCATCCTGCGAACGCATATACCTCCTTCCCTTTCTTAAATACACTAACGAATTTGCTTTTATTCAATTACGGAAACCAAATCTGCAAAGAACTGTCAAGCATAATACCAACTACGGCCTTCCTACACAATAATACTCAAAGCCGATCTCTCTCATCTTTTTTGGATTATATTGGTTTCTTCCATCGAAAATTAGTGGTCGCTTCATGAGATTCTTCATTCTTTCGAAATCGGGCTTGCGAAATTGATGCCATTCGGTTAACAAAAGGAGGGCATCTGCTTTCGCAAGCGCATCGTAATAACTTAAAAAATATTCTATGCCATCATCGCCAAGCACTGCTTTTGCGGTTTGAATCGCCACAGGATCATAAGCTTGAAAGCGAGCGCCTTTTTCTCGCAATGCGCGAATAATATCAATTGAAGGTGCCTCGCGCATGTCGTCGGTTTGCGGTTTAAATGCCAAACCCCATACGGCAAATACGTAACCTCTTAAATCATCGCCCAAAACTCGAACAACTTTTTCAACAAAGCGCATTCTTTGCTGCTTATTAATTTCCTCTACTGCAGGAAGTATTTTCGGTGACAACCCGTATTCTTTTTGAATTTGTATAATCGCGCGAATATCTTTTGGAAAACAAGATCCGCCATATCCAACTCCTGCATAAAGAAATGACCGACCAATGCGCGAATCGGAACCAATTCCTTCTCTCACTTTTTCAATATCTGCTCCGCATGCTTCGCAGAGAGCAGACATTTCATTCATAAAGCTAATTCGCGTTGCCAGCATAGCATTTGCCGCATATTTCGTTAACTCAGCCGAACGAATATCCATCACGAGAATTTTATCGCCCTTTCGCTGGAACGGATCGTAGAGCTCCTTCATCAACTCTGCGGTGCGTACGTTATCTGTTCCAATGATCACGCGATCTGCGCGCAAAAAATCTTCAATGGCACTCCCTTCCTTAAGAAATTCGGGATTGGACACCACATCAAATTCAATATCGCTTTTTCCTCGCTTTTCAAGTTGAGCGCGAATCACTTCTCTTACGCGATCAGCTGTTCCAACTGGAACTGTTGATTTATTCACGACAATAATGTATTTTTCCATATATTTTCCAATATCTTCAGCAACTGCAAGTACATATTGCAAATCCGCAGAACCATCTTCTCCAGGAGGAGTACCTACCGCTATGAAAACAAAAAGGGAATCTGCAATTGCTTCTTTTAGCGAAGTTGTAAATTTTAAGCGTCCCTCCTGTTGATTGCGCTTTACCATTTCCTCGAGTCCAGGTTCGTAGATTGGAATTATCCCTTTTTTTAAATTTTCAATTTTATTCTGATCAACATCCACGCACCACACATCATTTCCCATATCCGCAAAGCAGGTACCCGTTACAAGACCGACATACCCGCTTCCCACAACTGTTACTTTCATAAGAGATGCTCCATTGCAATTTATCTCGTATCTTCAAAACAAAACAAGTAGTTACCCGTTGTTACAATTCCAAAATATCTGCCCCATTGGGCATACGCGAAAAAAATTCAACAAATGATTCTTTATTAGAACAACCCGCGGCTTTCCAGCAGAATTGTTACTGGACCATCGTTTACTAATTCAAAATACATATGCGCGCCGAATACTCCTTTACGAACAGGTATCCCTTTTCTGGAACACATTTCCACAAATTCTTCAAACAAGGAACTCGCAACTTTTGGTTCCATCGCCTCCGAATACGATGGCCGGCGTCCCTTTCGTGCATCGCCATACAGTGTAAACTGCGGAACAACCAAAAGCTCTCCGCCTATCTGTTGCAATGAACAATTCATTTTTCCATTTGCATCGGGGAAGATTCTCAATTCAACCAATTTACGGGCAATGTATTCCAAATCGCTTTCTGTGTCATCGTTTCGAAAACCGACAAGAGCAGCGATTCCTCTATTAATCGAAGCCACAACAATCGTATCAACAATGACCGATGCGCGATTTACTCTCTGAACAACCGCTCGCATATCTACGACAATTTGTTTCTTAACACATTTTCTGGCTGCACTCCTACCATTCTTTCAACTTCCTGCCCATTTTTAAAAATGATAAGCGTTGGAATCGAGTTAATCCCGTACTTTGTTGCAATATCGAAATTTTCATCGGTATTAACTTTCACAATTTTTGCATTAATACCAGATTGCGCTAACTTTTCGAGGATCGGCGTTTGCATTCGACACGGTCCACACCACGGTGCCCAAAAATCCACAAGCACTGTTCCTTGGGCATCGAGTACTTCGCTTTGAAAATTTGAACTATTGACTTCTATTAGGTTTCCCATTCAAATCTCCTTAAAAATTTAATAATTACGGTCACACAAACTATTCACACTATTTATAAACTAACAATTTATGCAAATTCTTTTTACGAAATTAATATTTTGTATTTTTGATTTTTAAAAATGTGCATATTATTTACATTCATCTTGCAAATACATAACACCCTGCGCGCGGTCTATCAATCCCTTTTCAATATTTTTAAGCATTTCCGAAATTACTTTCGGATTAGTTTCTTCCTGAGTAATGATGTTTTTCGTTACAATATCCAAAATAGAAGCTTTCACTGAAATAGGTTTTTCCTTTTCATATTTTATGAGGTATTGGCTAATTTGAAGCCTTGTTCCAGTAGTGGTATCATACGCATACTCAATTATTCTACGGAAGTCCAGGCTATTATTTTCTGAATACGTATATAAATCGAGCCCAGAAAGATTTATATTCCTGTCGTATAAATCTGCAATCGCATAATATTCATATTTAAGAGGGCGAAGGCCATCAAGAAAAAACAATTTTTTCCCAACTTTAATCTTTTCGTTTTTTAAATAAATATAGTAATCCACGCGCTTTATAATCCCGTTTTTATAATAAAATTTATTTTCCTTGCAAAGGACCTCCTCCAATGCGCTTTTTTTATAATACTTCACGTTAAGTGGATCGCTGGTCCCAGTAACAAAATGGATCTCTTCCATATAAGGAGATTTTTGCTCGTCACTATAACCATTTCGATATATTTTTACCGACTCATGTGACGAAGTACGTGGGCGACTGCTACAATATATGCCCACTAAAATCATTCCTATCAATACAACTATACAACTTCTCACAGCCATCTCCCCATAATGCGGATTATGAATATACAAACATAAAAAAATGACAATTGAAATTTATTGACATATCGAATAATGGTTGCGCCATCATCAGTATAAATTATAAAAAACGCTAATTAGTATGGGCAATTATAAATTCAACTATATTTTTTTGAATGCTATGCGGGTAAAATTATGCAATTTATGATAATTTTTTCCGAATTAATTATTAGCGAAATGATAAGTGAACACAATCATTTCTATTACAAAAAAGCATCGCACATGCAACGCAGAATATGGTGATTAAGAGAATGACTATGAAACAGAATATTATATTCATCATAAGTATTATTGTGCTAACTGCGCTTCCTGCCCTTTCACAAGATAAGAAAATCGGTGAGGAAAAGGGACAGAAAAACACTGCAACTGGGTTTGGGCAACTTGTATGGGGAGCCTCTCTTTCTGCAGCAAAAGAAAAAGTGGAAGGCAAAATAATTTTTGTTGATGAAAAACGGATTATCATTTCGAAAGATGGGGATATTGAATACCGCTATGGTTTTTTTTATAAAGAAATCCCCGAGGAACAGGCAAAAAAAACACCTGAGGCGAATAAACAATTCCCAAATCAGGAACCAAATAAAAATTTAACAAATGAGGCGAAATTATACTACGTTATCGTTCGGTTTCCTTATTTACCAATGGAAGAAGTAAAGAAAAAAATAGAAGAAAAATATGGGATGCACACTGGCGAAATAATGAAAAACAACAGGGGTGCGCTTGTGTGGGATTTCCTTACTACTACAATAGTGCTTTGGGTTGACGATTATAAAAAAAATGCGTATTGCCAAAAAATTACATATCTTGGGAAAGAAATAGCCAAAGAAGTAAACGAGTATCAAAACAAGGTGTTCACTGAACGCGAGAGAGAAATCTTACGTAAACTTATCCCATAATGAGAACAAACTGCTTCACAACAAATGGAAAGAGAAAAAATTATTTTATAACCATGCAAAAGTATTTTTATGGGTTAATTGCATTGCTCATTCTCATGCTCCTTCCTGCGGAAGCGTTCATCGATCGGCGCATTGCATGGTGGTCGTTGAGATTGGAAGAGATAGAAGGTAAAACAGAAGCGATTAAAAAGCAAAAATACGGTTTTAGCGATCCAAACTTAATTGACCTTTACCAGAAAGATGCAAAGCGATGCAAAGAAACGATAGAGATACTCAAAAAAAACATTCCTCAAGAACAACATCGCTACACGATTGAAAGCATGCAAGCGCGCATTAACCAATTGCTCATGCCAGTATACTCATTACGACTTCTCGAACTGATCACCGAACATGCGGGCAAAGAAAGCGCGCGCACTGAAGCGAGAAATTTTTTCTCTACTACAATAAAAAACCTATTTGAAACAAAATCCACACAAGGTAATGCAATCAAACAAGAAAAATTTATTCCAACATTAACTAACGACGAATTGGATGTTCTTGCAATTGAACTGATTGTGGGCACTTTCATGGACTCTTTTGATCCCCTTTACAAAAAATTAGCGACTTCAATCGAGCAGGATATTATGTCGCATAGTAAACAGCAAGGAGATTCATTTGAAATAGAAAACCTCAATGCGCTTATCCAGGAAAAAGCAATGGAAAAGTGCGGGGAACTCAACTTTCCCGACGAAATGCTCTCAGCGCTTCAAAAAAGCGGTACATGGAAATTAATATTTCGCAAATTATTGCAATCAGCGATTTTCATCAACGACGTGCACCGTTATCTCGAAGATGCTGATGCAATGTCACATGCGCACGACGCAACATATTATTTAAAAAATCTATCCTCTCTCGACAAAATCATTTTTGATGCAGAAACAGAACGCACAATTTCACATATACGAGAAAAATTTAATCGACTTTACGAAAATGAAGAATACACATCGATTTCTCTTCCAACTCCAGAAAAAATTTTCAAATCAATTGACAACTGCCGAAGGAAAATTTTAGCAAACATTGCGGGTAACGAAGCGAAAGAATTTTTCGAAAAAGCAAACGATTCGCTCGTCGAAGTTATTACTCATATCATTCGACCTTCCGAAAAATTAATCGAGTCATGTAAAAAAAACGAGTGCGCCGCATCAACCGAAATTGAGAGTGCTACCAAAAAGCTTTCAATATTAAAAGAGTATTCATTGAAATACAGCGAAAAATCATTATCATTTCTCGAATGGGCTGCAAAAACCCGCTCAATAGATCAAAAACTTTTACTAGAAGATTACAATTACTTTACTGAAAGATTAATTTCATATATGAATTTCATCCGTAGTCTGACTGAAAAAAGCGCTTCCACAGCTTTTTTTGAGAGCGCTGAACTGCAACTAAAGTTTGTCGTTGCCGCAAAAAAAAATCAGAAAGTACTAACAATTTTGCAAAATATTCCCATCCATGAAAAATCGCTTTTCCCTTCTCTTAATGCATCGACCATTGCGGCGTTAAAAAAATATAAGTCGCTGCTTACAGAAAATGCAAATCGCACTCAACGGGATATCAACACCGCTCTCACCGCTTACCAATCGAGAATTGAAGAGTACGCAAAAAAACGACAGAACAAAAATATAAAACTCGAAGCAGGAATTGCCCAATACGATATGGATCAACTCGTTTCAACCTTGAAAGATTATACTTCATATTATTCTTCGCTCATTTATAGCGAAAATGCTCTCAAAAGATATGCTGATGCGTACAAAGCCATCGAAATACCAAAAGACGATTCGGAAGCTGAAACGCGAAATCTTGCCCTTCGCCATGGCACGCTTATTCCCTTCATTGATGGGTTTGAAATCAATAAGTTGAAAAATGAATATAGGACAAAAGCCTTTCTAAAAAAAGAAATACGCGCGCTTATGGCAAAAATACATGCCACAGGAGTGTTTTATCGTCAAAACGGATTTTCAGTTAGTTCGCTTTTTAGTGTGGATGATGCAGCAAAAATTTCGGAGATGCTCGAAAAACAATCAGGCGTGGTAGTTGGGGACTGGACAATGAATGAAGGCAATGTTGAAGAAGTTGATAAAAAAGCCATCAAAAAACTTCTCCATACTTCTCAAAAACAGGAATGGAAACTTAGCACGAACGGATCTTATATTTCATCGGATAAAACAACTGTTGTTTTAGAACGCGAAGGAATTCGCTTTTCAATTCCTGGAATCTGGATTGAAGAAGGTATCGACGAACATCTTGCCCAACGCAAAATTGTAAAAGCATTTCGTAGCCGCGATGGGTCATCATCGATTGTTATTGCATCAAGTTTGTTAGATGGAAATCCCACGCTCATTGATCATGCGACATTGTGGCATACCACGCTGGGAAGTAAAATCGTAAAAAGCGGTGTTAAACGGATTGGAACTAACGAATATTATTGGACATTAGCACGCGATGAAAAAAATCGCGTGCGCGAATCGTTCACCGTAAAAATAACACCACATGAGGCGCTCATCATCTCTGGACAATCGCCCAAAGAACGCTACAACTTCTTCCATAAAAAAATGGAAATGTTGCTTACCACGCTTGAGCGAATTGGTTCATCGCAAAAAATGCAATAAAATTAGCTCATCTACCGTTTTGCTCTTGACATCATTCCACACACCTTTTAGCCAATAATAATGAATACATTATAAAATCATTTGTACCTAAATGCAAGGAGGATATATGAATGCAAGGTATAAAAAGCTAATCGCGCTTGTGCTGGTGGGCAGCATTGCGATGACTTTTTCGTGTAAAAAGGCATCTCGAGAAATGACACCCGAGGATTTTTTGAAAATCGAGGATGAAATTGCTCTCACCGATCTCACTCCAGAATCCAAAGAACAAGTAGTAAAAAAATATGGCTATACGCTCGAACAATACCAAAGCTTTGAAGAAAAAGTACGTACTGACAAAAAGCTCCAAGAAGAGCTTGGCACCATACGCCTAAAATCAAAACAACAGTAATTACCATCTTATTCGGGGATCGAAGCGGTACAAACCTTCTGCACGTGCCGCTTCTGTTGCTTCATCAAACTCCTGAAGCGTAACCCGTCGCTTGAGGTCGGGATATTCGTGGGCGCGATACTGAGGGCGATATTGGTCCATTATGTTTATATAGGTATGGCGGGAAATGCGAGATAAAATGCGCATTACTCCTTTGGTGCCTGCAAGATCATTCGGAAGAACCAGATGTCGTATTAGAAGTCCCCGCTGAGCAATTCCATTATTATCAATTACCAAATCGCCTACCTGCCGATGCATCTCTTCCACTGCGCGCGTCGCATAAAGAGGGTAGTTGGATGCGCTCGAATATTTCATCGCCACAGTTTCATCGAAATATTTAAAATCGGGCATATAAATATCAAATATTCCATCAAGGAGGTGCAATGTATCGACGGAATCGTATCCACCACTATTATAGACCAATGGCAGCGTTAACCCTTGTGGAATCGCAATGAGAAGCGCTCGCAAAATCGCATATACCATATGGGTTGGAGTCACAAAATTAATATTATGACATCCTTTGCGTTGCAGCACAAGCATCATGCCCGCAAGTTCATCAAAGCTAACTTCTTCACCGAAACCTAACTGTGAAATGTCGTAATTTTGGCAAAATACGCACGCAAGATTGCAATTGCTAAAAAAAATCGTTCCTGAACCACCTCTTCCAACCAAACACGACTCTTCGCCAAAATGCGGATGAAATGAGGCGACAATCGGCATCATCCCAGTTTTGCATTTGCCCTTTTCACCCTCAATCCTATTTACACCACATACGTGAGGACAAAGGGTACACGCATGCATAATTTGCTCTACCTTATGCACCCGCCTCTCTAACTCCCCCGATTCATACAGCGATATATATTGCCTCACTCAAATCCCTCTCCTTCTTTTATTCGATAGCCATTTATAAAATCGCTGCCCGTCATGGGCCTTTTATTTTCAGGTTGAATCTCAGTTATTTCCAGCACCCCATTTCCTGTACCCGTAAGCAATCGTTTTTTTTCATACACGGATATTCGACCAGGTAAAAGGGAAATTTCACCGTCAAAAATTGCAGCGTTCCATATTCTCACAAGTTTTCCTCGGAAAGTAGTCCACGCAACTGGTTTTGGATTCATTCCTCGAATGAGATTTCTTATCTCCTTTGCAGATTTTGCCCATATTATTTTTGACGTATGGCGATTTATTTTCCCACAATAGGTGGCTTCATCATCATTTTGCTTTAACGGAACAATACTATTCTGCACCATCATCTTTAATGTACGAATCAAAAGCTCTGCACCTTTTTGCATCATAATTTCATAGAGTTGCCCTGCCGTCATGTTATCCTCTATGGCTATTTTTTCCTGCAAAAGAATATCTCCCGCATCTAATCTTTCATTGATGCGCTGCACTGTAATTCCAGTTTCCGTTTCGCCATTGATAATAGCCCACTCAATTGGAGCTGCACCGCGGTACTTTGGCAACAGCGATGGGTGCAGGTTTATGGTTTTAAACTTTGGCAACTCAAAAAGTTCACGAGGAATAAGCTTGCCATATGCAACAACCACAAAGACATCCACCTCAAACGATGAAATGTTTTTTATGAATTCTGGATCTTTCAATGACACAGGCTGAAATATGGGAATACCAATTTCTTGTGCCACGCGCTTTACCTCTGGCGATTGCAATGTACGATTACGCCCTGCTGGTTTATCCTCTCCTGTCACAACAAAACATACTTCAAACTCATTCGCAAGGCATGTGAGGCAATATGCGCCAATTTGTGGAGTGCCAAAAAAACCAATTTTCATGTACGATTCAATTTCTTAATTCTTTTTAATTCCGATGTGAGTTCCCTTCGAACATGCGGTTCAAGCCTATCGATAAAGAGAATCCCATTAAGGTGATCGATTTCATGCTGCAATACCCGTGCAAGAAGGCCGTCCGCATCGAAACGCACTTCCTTGCCGTCAAGATTAATTCCTTTTATTGCAATTTCATCTGGTCTTAGGACATCGCGCATAATTCCAGGTATGGAAAGACAACCTTCCTCGTAAGAAACTAAATTATCAGAGCTTCTTACAATTTCTGGATTCACGAGCGCAAGCGATGGCCCTTTATAAGCACTTAAATCTACGACAATGATGCGCTTTGGAATGGTAATTTGCGGAGCAGCCAACCCAATGCCCCTTTCGCGGTACATTACCTGAAACATCGCATCAACTAATTCAATGATTTCTTGGGTTATCTCTGTAACTTCCTTAGCTCGACTTTTCAATACCTTATTTCCATAAAAGGCCAATTGATAATTTTCTACCGCTATTTTTGTCATTACGCAACTCCTTACAGCGCATTATAAAAGTTGTACAATGGATTATAGCATCTTTAAATTAGAAAACAAATATTGTGCGAAAAAAATCTTCCCGTCAACTGTTTTCTGAACACAAAAATCAGAAAACAACTTGAAAAATAATTCCCTTACGAAAATCGTGTACGCCTAAACCAATACGAAAACCCCCTTTTGGCAGCATTCATATTTTCTAAACTTTTATGAAACGAAAATTCTCACATATCTTTTTTTTATGTATTGTAACAACTTTACTTTTTCCCTATTTTGCCATTTCTGAAGTCCACAATGAAGATGTTGTTGTTTCATCAATTCTCTCGCGGTTTGAACAGATGCTCAAAAAAAAGGGGTGGTACACCCAAAAAGATGATTTCACTTGCAAAGCATTTCGTTTTGAATCCGATTACCATGAAATCGTTGCTCAGCTAAGCGCTTCGCGGAAAAATACTCTCACAAGTTTCGAAGTTACAATCATAAAAAATGGCAATTTGACCATAAAGACATTTACCTTTAAAAATACAAGCCCTAACTACGCCGATACTGCGGAAAAAATCATCACCAGCCATCTCGTTTCACTAGCACTCCAAAATAATGGCGTTTCCCCAAAAAATCCACATTTCACTTCTCTTTCGATTGGTTATAGCCGTACAAATGACAACACTGATATTTTGCCTGAGAAAAAAAAGGGTGGTTATTATCTCGCATTGTCGTATACCTACGATCCTTCCCAACTCACTGGACTGGAATGGATGCGTTTGAATTTTGGAGAATTTCTGACAATAAATGCGTGGGCAGTAATCGATACGGATCCAATTAACCGCAATTACATCAATGAAAATTTCTTGAATTTTGACATCATAATTTTAGGCAGACACTGTCAAAAGGAAAACACCAAACACCGTTATAGGTTGTTGTACGGCTTCTTTACAGGGATGGAATACTTTCGTCCTGGATGGAAAGACAACATTCTTCTATGGAATCACAGTTTGTACCAAGACCAACCACATATTCAATACATGCTTTGGCGAGCTATCGCATGTCGTATATGCAGTACTTATTTTTGTAATTATGGAATATATACAGTTAATTTCATGGTAGGGCTTGGCCCTTCCATTAATTCTTCCTTATTTGCAGTTGGATGGGATCAAGAAGAAGAACTACACAGAAGCCCCCTTTTCCAATCGCTCACTGGCAGCAAGCAAAATTATTACTATAGCACTGCATATCCCATTTCATTATCCCTCGCTGCGGAATACCTATGGAGATTTAATTTTACATTCAGCTATAATTTTTATTTCTTTTATGCATCCGATCCAGCAATAAGGAACGAAAAAGCATACGATATTGTCCATATTTTAAAGCCATCTATTGGGATACAGTTAACAGAAAAATTGCTTGTACAAATAAACTGGGAACATTGGCATATTCATAGCATGCTTAATGGAAAACATACTTCTCATTCGTGGAATAGATTTTTTATGGAAACAAAATATTATTTTTAAAAGTGTAAATTTTCTATGCAACCCATGCGTTTAACTGCTATAAAATTTATTTTTCTGTTGTCGTTTTCTTCTGCATATGCAAATGAAATTAGCAACTCGATTGTGTTATTCGATATGAGCCTTGGTTATAACATTCTACAAGCACTTCAAAACAACGGATTTTTTAATTCATTGCATGTACACTCTATTTATGCGCCAACTTTAAAAAATAATCAGGCGATGGACAAATCTATCACAATAACTAGTTCCCTTACAGAATTAAACGGTAAGTCAATAGCTCATTATTCACTATTTGGGATCGATGGGAAAAATCAGCAATACCGATTATGGTGGCAACTTGAGCAAAATAGCTCATTGACAGAAGGAGCGCTTCTTAGAATTGTTAATTTGGCAATCAATTCAAGAAATAATACAATAAATGAAACATTGTTGAACGACTTTCTCTACGAAAACGACATCAACAATTTTGCTGTGCGCTACAATTTCGAAAACTCAGAAAATGCCATTGATGAATATTCAGCGCTTGTAAAAATTAGCCCTTCCTCCGACCACTATTTTTGGCGAACAACCATTGAATTAATCCTTCTCAATAGTTTTGGATTAATTAATTACTTTGTTAATAAAGATGCAAATATTGTTGACTGGGAATATCAACCAAATGGCGAAGGCTTTAAGAGAAAAATCTTGGATGGTTGGTGCCTTGATACCAACAATTTTCGCACAAACAGCCTATATCATATCTATGCAGGCATAATCTACTATCAAACTGCTCGGAGCAATAATTACGGACCCTTTGCTTCGTTCATTTGGTGTTTTGCAGGCAGTACATTTTGGGAATACATCGGCGAATATCGCGAACAGGTATCCACCAACGATCAGATTTTTACTCCTATCGGCGGATTAATATTTGGAGAAGGTCTCCGCCAACTCGGATTGTATGCAGAACGAAATATATCACTGGGAATTATACGAGGGGTTATTTGTTTTATATTAGATCCCATGCGCTTTATCAACCGTCAACTCGATCGATGGTTTGGTGGCGAATTCACTTTTCATCTTCAATTCATAAACCCTGCACAAACGATCATTTCTAATGCGATAATCGAACAATTGCGATGACCCAAACTACATGTATTTGGGTTCTTTATACGAATACATATCATGGACGCCACCCTCTATTTGTGCAGAAATTGAGCGAAGTTCAAAACGCAATTCTCCACTATACAGCTTTTCATGTAATATTTCAATATTTCGAACTCCCATGTCCTGAAACGAATGCCTCAATCCTTGTACAAGATATGGCACATAATCGAACATCGATCCTTTATCGAGAACTGCACCAGACACACCTTGCGCAACTTTAATTTTTGACTCTTCTGCAAAGTACCGCTTTGCCCCTCCTTTTTCCATCGCTTCAAGCGAAGCCATGCCTCTGTATTTTTTTAATCGAACGCCATTTTCATAAAAATATTCCCCTGGAGCTTCGCTCGTACCTGCAAAGAGCGAACCCATCATGGTCGTGGAAGCGCCAATTGCAAGTGCCTTCGCAATATGACCAATATTCGCTATCCCACCATCAGCAATTACTGGAATTCCAAATTGCCGCGCAAACTTCGCACATCGATATACAGCCGAGGCCTGAGGACGACCAACTGCCATCGTAGTTTGGGTTGTGCAAATAGAACCAGGCCCCATTCCAATTCTAAGCGCATCTACCCCTGCTTCTATTAAATTTTTGCATTGCTCTTCTGTTACCACATTTCCACCAATCACATCCAAGGATGGATATTTCTTTTTAATGTATTTTATCATTTCAATTTGGAATATGGAATTGCCTTGTGCGGAATCTATTACTACCACATCAACAGCTGCTTTTACAAGTTCATCGAGCCTTTCTTTATCTTCTTCCTTTGTTCCAATCGCCGCACCAACCATCAATCGCTTATGTGGATCCTTTGAAGAAAATGGGAACTCCCTATTTTTAAGCAAATCGTTTCTGCTCATCAATGCTACTAAATTTCCCTTATCATCAACAATTGGTAACTTCCCTTTTTTCGATTTTTTTAGAATTTCATTCGCTTCAGTAAGGGTTACCCCATAAGGAGCGGTGATAAGTTCGCGGGTCATCACCTCTTTTAGTTTTTTGTTTCTGTCGATTTCAAAATCGATATCCCTATTTGTCACTATCCCTACCAATTTTGAATGAAGCTTCCCATCAACTGTAATAGGTATTCCTGAAAATCCATATTTTTCTTTTATTTTATCTATATCGCTTATTGTATGTTCTGGAGAAAGAACAATTGGATCAGATATAAACCCATTTTCAAATCTCTTTACTTTGCGAACTTCATTGACCTGCTCTTCGATGGTATTATTGTAATGAATTATTCCAATACCACCTAAAAGCGCAAGAGCTATTGCCATAGAAGATTCTGTCACCGTATCCATTGGACTAGAAATAAGCGGCCTTTTAATTTTAAGATTTCTAGTTAGGCGCGATTCTAAATTAACCTCCTCAGTGGTAAAATCGATATAGCCAGGCAAGATTATAAAATCGTTATATGCTAACCCTTTATTCAATCCAAACAATTCTTCACCCGAAAGCCCATCTTTTACCATTGCATCAACCTCAATAATATAGTAAATTTTTTCTTATTGCACTACATTTTACAACAAAAATAATACGCAAGAAAATATTTTAAGTATTCATATAAAAATTTATAAAATTTTTTCTTTCTTCCATATTTATCTCTGTTCGCCCTTTACAATAATAATTTACTCCGATTTAAGTAGTTTGATATTAGGCTCTGACCCCTTCTTGAAATGCCGTGCAATCCACAAAATTTTTCGTCGCTGTGATCATAAAATATCGCTTTGATGATTGATAAAACTATGCTCTGACCCCTTTTTCCCCAGAGAAAACACAAGGCTTTTCTTACGGGCTTTTCGGAATATAGAAATAAGGCTCTGAAATAAGGCTCTGACCCCTTTTTTACACGTCCATTTCAATTTATGTATCAATACAATCCCCACAAGCAACCCAAAATCTTGAAAAAATAGGCTCTGACCCCATGTTCTATACGCTTATATCACAAGTTTTTTATTTTCACAAATGGGTTTTTCTCATCTTTTCCCGAAAAAGAAGGCTTTGACCCCCCTTTTACTCACATTGTTTTTAAAAATTGCTTTGATTTTTAGAAAAAAATTTT
>JAOAAF010000033.1 GCA_026419015.1 Spirochaetota bacterium | reverse complement strand
GGAGATGTGTATAAGAGACAGGGCTTGTCCATGCAAGGCCCATCACCACCCCGGGAATCTTTTTTAAATACTTCGATTCATCCTGAAATCGAGGTTTTCCCAGGAATTCTTCCAAATTTTCCGGTGTTACTGTGATAGGCCGCATATCGCCTTCGGCAAATCGCCGGGCAGATTTTCGCATGATCTTTTTAATGCAATTTTCCAAACTGCGAACTCCAGCTTCTCGGGCATATCCATCGATAATTTTCTTTAACGCGTTATGATTAATATTCACTTGACCTTTTTTAAAACCATGTTCTCGCAATTGTTTCGGGATGAGATATTTTTTTGCAATTTGCAATTTTTCTTCCAATATATAACCCGACAGTTTCATAATCTCCATTCTGTCCAACAGAGGGAGCGGAATGGTATCCAATTGATTCGCTGTGGCGATAAAAAGAATATTCGAAAGATCAAATGGTACATCGAGATAATGATCTAAGAAGGCAGAATTCTGTTCGGGATCGAGCACTTCCAGAAGCGCAGAGGCAGGATCTCCTTGGTAACTTGCTCCAATTTTATCGATTTCATCAAGCATGATAACGGGGTTGGCAGTGCCCACCATCTTAAGGCTCTGAATAATTTTTCCAGGCATCGCGCCTATATATGTGCGGCGATGACCTTTGATTTCTGCTTCATCGCGCATCCCGCCAAGGGAAAAACGAAAAAATTTCCTATTCAATGCTTCTGCAACAGATTTTCCGATTGATGTTTTCCCTACTCCGGGCGGACCGACAAAACAAATAATGGAACCTGTTAATTTGCCTTTCATCTTCCCTGTGCTGATGAACTCAAGTATTCTTTCCTTTATATCTTCAAGCCCAAAATGATCGCGATCTAATATGCGGCTTGCCTTTTTTATATCGTAATTATCATCAGAAAAAATACCCCAAGGAAGAGATGTGAGCCAATCGAGATAATTTCGGCTTACTCCGTATTCCGCTGAATGAGGTTCTAATACTTTAAGCTTTTCAATTTCTTCTTCGAATCTCTTTTTTGCTTCCTCGCTAAACTTTAATTTCGATGCGCGTTCTTGAAATTTTTCTACTTCGGAGGTTTTTTCATCCTTTTCAAGACCAAGTTCCTTTTTTATTTCTTTTAATTGTTGGCGAAGGAAAAATTCTTTCTGGCTTTTTGCAATATTCTCATCAATTTGTTTAGTAATCTTTTCACGCAATTTGCTGAGTTCAAGTTCTTTTTTCAAAAGCTGCAATACTTTCTCAACGCGCTTTTTCACATCAAACGTTTCTAAAATATCTTGAAGTTCTTGCGGCTCTGCAGACGTCATTGAAGCAACAAAATCCGAAAGCTTCCCCGTATCTTCTGCAGTAAATCGATTTAAAAATAATTTTAATTCTTCTTGAAAAAGCGAATTCGATTTTATTAATTCTTTTACAAGAGAAATGATAGCCATAGAGTATGCTTTCGCTTCATTTCCCTGCAACGGCACATCGACATGGTGTGCAACCTGCCAGCGAAGTATTGGCTCTTCTTGAACTGTTTTCACATGTCGAAAACGCCCAATCGCATTGACCATGATTTGTACTGTTACATCATCGATTGGCGCAAGCCGTAAAATTTTGACAGATACTCCAACTGAATAAAGAGAATCGGAAATATTCTGCCCTACGGCATTAGCTTTTGCCAACACCGCACCGCCAACTTTGGAAGGTGAATCCACTATATCCTTTACCGTCGCTAACATCCGATCGCCCGTCAGCACGAGTGGAATCATCATTCCCGGAAAAAGCGGCCTGTGAGAAATTGGAATTATTGGAATAAATTCTGGGATTTTCTCCGATGGGATAATGAGCGTCGTTTGCTGTTCTGTTTGTTGTTCCATAATACCTTCCGTTTATAAGCCAATTGTATTGCCATAGATTGTAATTTTCAATAAAAATTCTTCTACGATCTGACTTCTACCATTTGCGAATTATTAAATCAAATACACTTAATCCTTTCATCAACTTTTTTTCATTTTGTTTGTACAAAATCTTGGGAAAAAACTTCAATTGCAAAAACATGCAATTATTTAGCTTTAATAATTCTAATTTTTCGCAAGTTCTCCATTTTTGCCACAACCATTCTATCGAAGAACTTTTGCCCTTCATATATGGATTATGATTACAAATAGTATTTGGAAATCTGAGCTTTAGTACATCTGGAATTTCCGCACGCAAGGACGTGAAATATCCTGATAACCGCATCATGAATGCAACAACATCCAAATTACCACGTTAAGATGTTTATTGTGAACATAACGATATAATATTGGCCAAATCCCAATATCACTTTGGAGTTTTTCAAGAGGGGGATTTAAGCGATCATTATATTAGATCAAAAATATTGCTGCGGAAATTTTCGTTTGTAAAATCCTTTTTATAATTTTTCCCTGCTGAAAAATAGAGAGAAGCAATCGTGAAATCCATCACCACACCGTTAATAATCTCAATCAATGAAAAAAGAATTATAATTTATGATTTTTCTTAAAGCACAAGTTTGGCAAAACCGATCATGTTTTAATTGCCTTTGATCGCTACACTTCTATTTCAAACAACCACCCGTGCGTATCTTCAACTTCTCCCGTTTGAATTTTTGTTAATCGATCGTATAATTTCGTAATCACTGGACCAGCAGCATCCGGAGTCCCAAATATATATTCTTTTTCTCGATAAGTTATTGAATAAACCGGTGTGATGACCGCAGCTGTTCCCACCGCACCTACCTCATCGAACAATTCCAATTCTGCAATATCGACTTGTCGGCGCTCCACATTCATTCCTAATTCTTCAGCAATTACTCCCAGGCTTTTGTTCGTAATGCTCTGCAAAATTGTAGGAGAATCAGGCGAAATATATGTGGAGCCTTTTATTGCAACAAAATTCGACGTACTAAATTCATCGATATAACGTTTCTCTTTGGGATCGAGATATAACACTATTGGAAAATTCCTCTTGTGGCCGTATTCGCTTCCTCGAAGGCCAGCCGCATAATTTCCACCCACTTTGCAATCGCCAACACCCTGGGGAGCAGCGCGATCGAATTCTTCGATGACTAATGCGCGTACCGGCTTAAACCCCCCTTTATAGTACGGTCCAACTGGCGTGACAAATACGATGAACAAATATTCCTCCGCAGGTCCAAGTCCAACCTTTGCACCCGTACCAATTACAAGTGGACGAATATAAAGGGAAGCACCTGTGCCAAAAGGAGGAACAAAACGCGCATTGGCAGCAACTACGCGTTTGATTGCATCGAGGAACATATTCTCCGATATTTTTGGTATAAATATTCGTTCGCAACTTCTTTCCAGTCGTTTTGCATTCTCATCGGGACGAAAAGCGACAATTCTTCCATCAACAGTCTCAAACGCTTTCAACCCTTCAAACGCCTCCTGCCCATAGTGGAGGCAGGGAGCAGCCATATGGAGGGGAATGATTTCATCAGAGGAGAGTTCACCTGCAGACCATTGCCCATTTTTGTAGTAATACCGGATATTGTAATCCGTCTTTACATATCCAAATGGAAGATTCTTCCAATCGATATTCGCCTTTTGCACTTTTGCTTTATTCATTAATACACATCACTCCAGTATCGGCTAAAAAATTGTGTTACAATTCTTGCGAAGATATAGTAAAGTAGTAAAGATCACATCATCATGCCTGCATTTTGTCAACAATATTTCATGGGGATGGCGTTCTTCAACCCGACAATTTCGCAATTCGGTGTGTTCTCTGCGTTCAATATATATCAATTGGTCCCTCAATTTCGCCTTCACAAAACTGCCGCGCGTACTCGGAGGTGTATGAGAAAAACGCATCCGCAGAATCGGAAAATACTAATTTTCCACGATAGATTAAAAAAATATTATTTGCAATCTTTTCTGCAACTTTCAAATCGTGCGTTACAACCACCGACGTAATGCGGTAGCTCTCGCGCAGCGATATCATCAGCTCGCAAATTGAATCGGTAAGTATTGGATCAAGTCCCGCCGTTGGGTCATCATACAAAACGACTTGTGGATTTTTACAAATCGCTCGCGCAAGTCCCACGCGCTTTTGCATCCCCCCTGACAATTCAGACGGGAATTTATATTCGTTCCCCTCAAGGCCAACCATTGCGAGTACCTCCCGAACGCGCTTTTCAATATCCGATTCGGGAATACGTTTTCTCCTTAATGGGAACGCTACATTATCGAACACTGTCATCGAATCGAAAAGCCCTCCCTTTTGAAACACATATCCTACTTCAACAGGTGGCCTTTCATGTTTTATTACCTTTCCAACTGAAATACCTGATATCAGCACATCACCGCTTGTAGGTTGAATCAGCCCGATGATGGTTTTCAAAAGCACCGATTTCCCGCAACCATTTTTCCCCATTACCACGGCTGTTTCGCCTTCCTTGACAGAAAACTCTATTCCGTCCAAGATCGGGCCGCTTCCGAAATCCACAACAAGATTCCGAACGTCAATCACGTATACATCCTCGAATAATATTCTTTTAACGATGAAAGCAAATACAAATACGATAAATAACGGTCGGGATGAATTGCTCCCTTCTCAACCATTTTTTGCACATGGCAATTTGGTTCATGTTCGTGCGTACAAGGTTTAAATGTGCACTTCTTTCGCGCATCGGAAAAATCGGGGAAAAATGCTTCCAGCTCATTCGGATGCAAATCGAGAATCCCAAATTCACGAACACCGGGGGTATCGATTAACCGATACCCCACCTGCGGTTCGATCATCTCCACATTAGTCGTGGTATGTTTGCCCTTTCCGGTTTTTTCGGATATTTCAGATACGCGTAGTTTAATTTCAGGAAAAAGAGCATTGAGAATACTCGTTTTTCCCGAACCAGAATAGCCTACTAAAAGTGCAATCTTGTTGCACACAAATGCTTTGAATACATCAAGTCCCTGACCAGTTACCGCGCTTGTACAAACGATATCAGCTTGGGAATGCGCATAATAATCGCGCACATACCGTTCATCCGCTTTGTTGGCGAGATCAATTTTATTAAAACACAACAACACGGGAATCGCATCCATTTTCGCACGTACCATGAGCCTATCGACAAAGCGGAGATTAAGGCGCGGTTTATAAAAAGATTGAATGATGATTACTAAATCGATGTTGGCCGCAATTATATCTTCACGGCTATTTTTCCCTTTCTCTTTCCGTGAAAATGTATTTTTCCTTTTCTCAAGATCGACGATTACGCCATTGCCATTAGGACCGATTTCTACTTTAACTACATCCCCAACAGCAACGGGGTTGGAGAATTTTTGTAAGTCACGACGAGTGCGAAGCTTCCCCTTTAACGTGCAACGCAAGCGATTGCCGTTTACCACAACATCATAATATAATCCATATCCTTTTAGAACAATACCCGTCATTTTCTTAATAAAAAATGCTCAAGAATTTTACTTTTTATACCGATAAAGGAAATGCCGGGAACAATGTGGTAATTCCCTCCCTAACGTTGTACCGCTTTGTTCTTGTGCACTGTGTTTACTCAACCAGATTTTGGAGGGCAGGATAGCCGCCCAGCTATTCTGCTCTTCACTTTATAGTTTGCCTACTTTCGCCTTCTGGCAATCTTTGCAAAATTGTGGGAACGAACTTAATAAGCTCTCCATTAATCATTCCAACGTTGCCAATTCCCTGAAACAAAAATGTCACTTCAAAATCCATCCCTTCGCGCAACGAACGTATTTCATTTCGGTATTCTTCCATTTCTAATTGCAGTGAAATATCGAAAGCAACATCAAAATTTTTTTTGTCGTAAAAGTACACTTTACCAAAAGTCCAATCGACATGCTTTAACTTTAATCGCATCGTAATTTGTTTGCCAACAAATTTATCGCTCTCGAGCAATAAATCTCGAAGCAACAACTCTTGCGAATAGACACCGCGATGCGAAGTGTTGGCAATTACAATCGCTTGTATACAAATCACTAAATGTTGTAATTTCTTTATCCCCATGCATATTTTCCTGTTCAAATGATTATCGGCAAATTACATATGTCAATAAAATATTTGACACCGCGTTGCACAAATGCGCTAAAATGTATTCGTTAAATTCTTTGAAATTTTATATATGGAGGCAAATAATGACTGTTGTTAATCAAGACAAAAAATGCTACTATTCTGTTGATGAAAAAGGAATTGCGCTCATGGAAATCAACAATCCACCAATGAATGCCCTAAGCACTCAGATTCTCGATGATATACGCGACACGGTGTTGAAAGCACTTTCTGACGATAATGTTCGAGTAGTCGTTTTCACTGGGGTAGGGAAAGCATTCATCGCTGGTGCCGACATAAAAGAAATAAAAAATTTAAAAACTGCACAAGAAGGTATAAATTTTCTCGCAAATGGCCAAGAGGTGCTAAATCTCATCGAAAAAGCGGATAAACCATTCATTGCTGCGATTAACGGCTTTTGCCTTGGCGGTGGCGCTGAACTTGCTCTGGCCTGTCACATTCGCCTTATCGATGAAAATGCACAGATGGGTCTTCCTGAAATAAAATTGGGTATTATCCCAGGATTCGGCGGTACCCAACGAACCCCTCGCCTCATTGGAAGAGGCCGTGCGTATGAACTCATTTTAACCGGTAATTTTTTAACCGGCAAACAAGCGGAACTCTATGGGTTAGTGAATCGCGCGGTATCTGCTGGCACAGTGGTAGAGGAGGCAAAAAAACTTGCCACTGATATTGCAAAAAAAAGCCGCATGGCAATTAGAGGAGCAATGAAAGCAATTCGAGATGGATTGCTCATGGACTACTATGACGGACAGCGGCATGAAAGGGAAATTTTTGGATCACTATGCGAAACCGCTGACAAAGAAGAAGGCATAGATGCTTTTTTAAATAAGCGAGAACCAAAATTTTCTGATAAATAAAAAAATTTCTGTAAATTGCAAAATAATAAAATAGCCGTAAAAATTTCTGCGGCTATTTTATTATATAACATTTTTAAATAACATTAAAATTTTACATAAAAGAAACAATTCTAAACAAACTCCTCTTTCGCATCAAAGATAATTAAATCTTTTTTCAATGTTACAAATTTGTTACAGCTTCATTTCAAAATTGTAAAATTTCCTTATATCACTTCAATATTTTTGTTTTAATATTGACCTTGTGACAAATCCACGCTATTTTTAAAGTGATTGTGATTATTTATAATATTTAAATGTTAAAGTATTTTAATAAAATGAAGTTTTTTATAAGAATTAAGTGCAACGATAATTTTTAGTACTATCAGAGGAGGTAGCATGAAATTGATAATCGCAATTATTAGACCAGAAAAACTTGGCGATGTAAAAAAGGAATTAAACGATGCAAGCGTAAATTTAATGACCGTTGTTAACGCTATTGGTTCGGGAAGGCAAAAAGGATACCCTGAGTCATATCGCGGTGTAAAACACGAAATTAAGCTTCTTAAAAAAGTCGAGCTGCAAATAGCCGTAAACGATGACTACGTTGAACCAACCATTAAGGCGATCATGCGTGGCGCAAAAACGGGAAATATTGGCGATGGCAAAATTTTTATTATTCCAATTGAAGAATGCATTCGCATTCGAACTGGTGAACGCGGTTCGCGTGCCATAGGATAATTTTTGTATTTTGATAGGAGGTAGCTATGAACATCAATTTATCGACCATTGACTGGCCACTTGTTGGTACAATCATCATTCTTGTGTTCGCAACGATTCTCATTTATCTAAAAGTGAATTTAAAGATTTGTGAACCAAATGAGATCCTCATTTTTTCTGGAAAAAAAAGAAAGCTCCCAACAGGGGAAGTAGTGGGGTACCGCGTGATTCGAGGTGGTGTAGGACTTCGAACGCCGATAGTCGAAAGAGTTTCTAGACTTTCGCTTGCAACAATCCCAATCACCCTTGAGATAGAAGGTGCCCTTTCAAATGGGATGATACCGCTTTTCATCCGCGCCATTGCACACGTAAAAATTGCCTCGCGAGAAGGAGCGGGACTGGAAAATGCCGTTGAAAGGCTTCTTGGAAAACCACAACTCGAAATAGAGACAATAGCCAAAAATACTATCGAGGGTGTGTTGCGCGGTGTCATTGCAACGTTTACCCCAGAAGATGCCAACTACAAACGGCTTGAATTTGAAAGAAAAGTTTACGAATTGGCACATGAAGAACTCATTAAGTTAGGCTTTACTCTCGACTCAGTAAAAATCGAAGAAATCTACGATTCGCAGGGATATCTTGAAGCTGTGGGGAAACAGCGAAATGCAATCGTAAAACGCGATGCGCGCATTAAAGAAGCAGAAGCTGAAGCAGAAGCACAAATTGTGGAATCGATGTCTAAGCAAAAGGCAGCAGATGCTGAATTTAAAGCAAAAGCAGAAATAGAACGATACGAAACATCATTCCGGGAACTTCGCGCGAGTTTGCATGAACAAATGAATGCAAAAGAAGCGCGTGCCGAATATGCACGGCAAATCGAATCGCTTCTGCAACAGAAAAAGGTCGAAGAAATTCGAGAAGCTGTGCACTCGCTGAAATACAACGCTGATTTAGTGGTACCGGCAATGGCCGAAAGGAAAGCCGATGAATTGAAAGCAATCGGCAAAGCATCGTATTTAAAAGAACAGGGGCTTGCGATGGCGAATGCGGTAAAGGAAATGCGCAGCGAATGGCAGGATGGCGCAAGCAAGGAACTGTTTATGCTACACATTCTTCCCAATATTGTAGATAACGTGTCGCGCACAATTGCCGAAAATCTAAAAATTGAAAAGCTTGTGGTATTAGGTAATGGTGGTATTCCAAATCACGTAAGCGATGTAACCTCAACGGTCATCACATTTCTCGAACAAATACGCAATGCAACTGGTGTCGATTTAACGCGTATCATTAGCGAACAGAAAAGCCTTCCAGTTAAAAAGGAACTCGATTAAATTAAAGGAGGGCATATGGAAGCGGTATTTGAAGAAATCTACACGGTAAAGGAACCCAAAACTCATATTTCGATTGCTGAAATTCTGCGCATCATAAAGGATAAGAAAATAGAATTTCTCGATCTGAAGTTTACAGACCTGTTTGGCAGACTCCACCATTACACAATTACTGCTGACAGAGCCGACGAAGATCTTTTTACTGTAGGAACTGGTTTTGATGGATCATCAATCCGCGGTTTTCAGCATATCCATCAGAGCGATATGCTGATGCGCCCCGATCCTTCAACTGCATACATCGATCCTTTTTACGATCATCGTACCCTCTCGTTCCTTTGCGATATCATTGATCCGGTGAAAAGAGCCCGCTATCATAAAGATCCTCGTTATGTTGGAGAGAAAACCATTGAATACCTTCGAACAACAGGAGTTGCCGATATTGCCTATTTTGGCCCAGAACCGGAGTTTTTCATCTTCGATCGTGTGCGCTATGATCAAAATCAACATCGCGCATTTCACGAAATCGATTCTTCAGAAGCATCGTGGAACTCTGGCATCGAGTTAGAGAACAGAGGTTATAAAATCCCATACAAACAAGGCTATTTCCCTACTGCACCGCACGATCAACTCCACAACCTGCGTTCAAAGATGGTAGAAGTACTGCGCGCATGTGGCATCGCGGTCGATCTCCATCACCACGAAGTAGCCACAGCAGGTCAAACGGAAATCGGGCTTCGTGTAGACGAATTGGTGAGAATGTCAGATACCCTTGTAAATTATAAATACATAATTAAAAACGTTGCTTTTCGATATGGGAAAACAGTGACGTTTATGCCCAAACCAATTTTCATGGATAATGGCTCAGGGATGCACGTGCATGTGAGCTTATGGAAGGAAGGGCGAAATCTATTTTATAAATTTGGGGAATATGCAGATCTTTCAGAGACCGCGAGGTATTTTATTGGTGGACTCTTTGCACATATCGAAGCGGTATTAGCATTTGCTGCGCCAACTACAAACTCCTATCGTCGTTTGGTGCCTGGATATGAAGCGCCAATCAATTTAGTTTATTCTGCACGAAACCGGTCTGCTGCTGTTCGCATACCCATGTATAGCACAAGCGAAAAGGCAAAACGAATCGAGTTTCGATGCCCTGACCCTTCGGCAAATCCATATTTAGCTTTTTCAGCTATGGTAATGGCGGGAGTGGATGGAATTTTAAAAAGAATTGAACCGCCGGATCCAATCGATGATGATATCTATGAGCTTAGCCCTGCAGAAAAAAAACACATTCGTTCCACGCCAGGCAGTTTAGCAGAAGTAATTGCAGGATTAGAACGAGACCACGAGTTTTTATTAAAGGGCGATGTGTTCTCAAAAGACCTTATTGAAACCTATATTGAATACAAACGCCGAAATGAAATCGACCAAATTGCACTACGCCCTCACCCGTGGGAATTCGCATTATACTATGAAATTTAACTAGGAGGTGTATAGATGAAAACGCGAAGTACTCTCATCACACTTATCGTAATGTTGATAATGTGCAGCGCCGCGCTGTATGCAGAAGAGCCCACAGTACCGGAAATACGATTAGCGGACATCCAAGCGGCAGTCGCAAATCAACAAATCATTGCCGATACCCTGTGGGTGCTCATCGCCGCGGTTTTGGTGTTTTTTATGAACCTTGGTTTTGCAATGGTCGAATCAGGTCTTCAGCAGGCAAAAAATTCCGTGAACATATCGGCGAAAAACTTTATCGTCTTTGCAATCGCTTCCCTTTCTTTTTGGTTTATTGGATGGGGTTTGATGTTTGGCGATGGAAATGCATTTATGGGATATCGAGGATTATGGATGCTATCTGGTCCAGACAACAGCCCCGCAACTGGCAGTGCATATCAAGGAGTGTACAGCGCACTCAATTGGGCGGGAGTTCCGTTATTTGCAAAATTTTTCTTTCAGCTCGTATTCTGCGCAACTGCGGCAACGATTGTTTCTGGAGCAGTGGGTGGCCGCATAAAACTAATCGCATTTCTCATTTTTTCCGTATTGCTCACCGCAATTATCTATCCAATTACCGGACATTGGATCTGGGGTGGCGGATGGTTAGCTCAGAGAGGATTTTGGGATTTTGCTGGTTCAACAGTTGTCCATTCTGTGGGCGGTTGGGCAGCATTGGCTGGTGCAATTGTTTTGGGACCTCGACTTGGCAAATACAACCCCGATGGTTCACCAAATCCAATTCCAGGTCACAGCATGACGCTTGCAACGCTTGGCGTTTTTATTCTCTGGTTTGGGTGGTTTGGGTTTAATCCTGGCTCAACCATGGCAGCATCTGCGACAGACATTGCGCGCATTGCTGTGACCACAAATCTCGCTGCTGCTGCCGGAACCATCAGTGCAACAATTATTGCCTGGATTACCTTAGGGAAACCAGATCTTTCGATGATATTAAATGGCGCACTGGCCGGTCTGGTTGCAATTACTGCTCCCTGTAGCTGGGTTTCCCCAGGGGGGGCGATCATCATTGGTGCCGTTGCTGGTGTTTTGGTAGTTATCTTCGTACTTGCAATTGATAGATGGGGAATAGACGATCCCGTGGGCGCTATTTCAGTGCATTTGGTGAATGGCGTCTGGGGTACGTTGGCAGTTGGCCTATTTGCAGCACCACCATGGGCTGGTGGACAAAACCAACCTCCAGTAGGACTTTTCTATGGGGGTGGAATTCTTTCATTTGCAAACCAATTAGTAGGAGTGGTTATTGTTGGCGTATTTGTGTTTATCCTCAGTTGGATCATATGGGTCATATTGCATGCGACGATGGGCATTCGGGTAAGTCGAGAAGAAGAACTGAGAGGGCTCGACATTGGCGAACATGGAATGGAAGGATATCCTGATTTTGAATCATACACAATGAAATAAATTACGGATAGTGAAGCACATCCTTAACACAATCGCGGACGGCAGGAAGATTATAATATTCCTGCCGTTTTTTTAAAAAAAAGCAATTTAACAAATTATCAAATTGTACCGATACAAATACCAGTAAACTTCAGTTTATTATATTTTTTGGGGGAATTATGCTTACAAATAATTTTGATATGCGCAAATGGAAAGAAGAGCAAATTGCATATTTTAAAAAATACATGAAAAACTTTCCGAAAGGCTCAAAAGAATACGCAATTCTCCAAAAAGGGATAGAGGAACTCGAAAAGAGCCTTTAATACGATGCATTTGTCGTCTTTCGAATAAGAATTCCATACTTTTTAAGTTTATTGTGCATTGTCTTTCGCGAAATTTTTAACACCTTCGCAGTGAGCGAAATATTATAATTGCAATCTTCTAAGACGCGCTCAAGATAGGCTTTTTCCATTTCCTCAAGGCTTAAAATTCGCCCTTCGCTGGGAAAATTGAATTCTTGAGAAGCGATATTGGTTGCAATGCGATGTTCTCCTTCAAACTCTAATATCATTTTTACCTGCTCAAGATCAGCAACCTTTCCCGATGAAAGCAATACCAGTCGCTTTATTACATTCTCAAGCTGGCGTACATTCCCAGGCCAATTATAATTGGTCAAATAGATACGCGCTTTTATATCGATCGAGACCTGCCTTCCATATTCGGCATTATACTTTTTCAGAAAATGGTCAATAAAAAGCGGAATATCTTCTTTTCGATCGCGCAAACGAGGCAAGTATATTGGAACAACGTTAAGCCGATAGTATAAATCTTCACGAAACCGACTTTGGCGTACCAATTCGCGCAAATCTTTATTGGTAGCGGCAATAATTCGCGTATTGACTTTAATGATTTGATTTCCCCCAATGCGCTCGAATTCTTTTTCTTGCAAAACGCGCAAAAGTTTCGCCTGCATATCAATTGAAAGATTGCTGATTTCGTCAAGAAAAAGCGTTCCCTTTGATGTAACTTCAAATTTTCCAATCTTCCGCGACACAGCTCCCGTAAAAGCACCCTTTTCGTGTCCAAACAGTTCGCTTCCAATTAAATCCTGAGGAATAGTGCTGCAATCGATTGATCTGAATGGGTATTGCCGACGATTGCTATTGTAATGAATTGCTCGGGCTATTACTTCCTTCCCAGTGCCGCTTTCGCCAGAAATGAGAATTGTGCTATCAGTATCAATAACTCGTTCTAACGTTGCAAATATTCTCTGCATTGCGGGAGATTTTCCTATTACATTTGAGAACCGATATTTCTCGCCAACCTGCTCCCGTAGCGTATCAACTTCCCTTTCTAAATCGAGCTTTTCAGCAATGTTTTTCATTATCACCAAAAGCTTCTCCGTATCGAACGGTTTAACGATATAATCATACGCACCGAGCTTCATGGTCGTTATTGCAGTTTCAATGTTATTCGATGCAGTGACTACTACCACAGTGATTTTCATTTTCTTTTCATGAATCGTTTTGAGAATCTCTATACCGTTAAGCCCAGGGAGTTCTAAATCGAGAATGAGAATATCGTATTGGCCTTCGTGTATTTTATTTAGTACAATATCGCCCCGTTCAACGCTTTCAACATTGAATGTACTTTCCAACACTTCTGTCAGAAGTTGACGAACTCCTGGTTCATCATCAGCTATGAGTACTCGATAATCGCCAATCATACCCGAATCGAAAATCCATTTTTATTGTCATCGTTTATAATCTGAAAATTCCACCCCTGTGCCTCAGAAATACAATACACTTCAAAAATCTCTATTCCCGAACAAAAAACATTTTTATCGACAAAAGGCAAATAAAACCACTCTTGAGAAAAATTCGAAAAATCTGTGTTTGAATACGTTATAAAAAACTCAAGGTTGCCATTTACTTTCTTTATAGAAATTTCAATTACCGAATTTGGATTCCGATTCCAATTAAACCCCCCAATTAGGCACTCGATAGTTCTGCGAAATGCCATTTTGCACAGTTGGACTTCACAATTCGGTTCAGCAACAATATGAATGCGTGACTTCTTCTCTGGTTCATACTTTTCGATTATTGACGATATTTCATCCAATACATTAACCAATACGTTTTCTTCTGAAGGAAGGTTAAAAGCACGATACAACCCCGAGAGGCGTTCGTCGATGAGATCGACATTTTCTATGATATACATTCCAGTCTTTTTTTGAAACTCAGCGTTTGCCTCTTTCATCGTAAGAAGCTGCGCATAACCGCGTATGACAGTAAGAGGGTTTTTTATTTCATGATTGATGTTTCGAATTAATCTTTCCATTATTTCGGAATTTTTCTTCATGAATCACCTGCACACTTCCACTCGATGCGTTTCGAATCCGCCCATAAGTATTCCAACTGATAATGATCGCGAAGCTCCTTTGTAAAGACATGTACCACAATTTCATTGTAGTCAAGCACAATCCATCCCGAATCAAGGCGAGGGCGTATGCGTTCAGGGAAACCAACTTCTTGCATAAATCGTTGAACCTCACGTGCCAATGCACGACAATGCAAGAGCGAATTACCCGTTACAATTAAAAAATAGTCGAGATAATTGTGAACCTTGCGCAAATCGAGAAGTAATATATCTTCTCCTTTTTTTTCATGAATTTTTTCAGCACATCTCTTTGCAATATTTAATATCTTTCGTTCTGTAATCTTATTCTTCCTCACCTTTTAAACTTTCCTTCCCAAGTATAATGAGCACATCGTGCAACTGAGTATTGTCGATAACATGATAAATATGTTTAATGCCTGTTAATTCAGCTGTCTTGTTTGTGTTGATGTAATTTCCTCTTTGGTTAATCAAAATCGAATATGGTAATTTTGGATAGGGCGAGGTGCCAAATTCGACTACATTGAGTCCCTCTCGAATGAGAAGATTGCGCATTTTTCGCGCCAATCCCGGGATATCGGTACCATTGAGGATTTTAACTTTAATCGCACTCACATTTTCTTCATCTTTCACAAGAGAGGTTAAAAATTCTTTTTCGTATATTTTATAAGAAATCTCATCAAAACGATACTGCCCCGAATCATCGACTTCACATGGTAAAACGGTGCAACTTAGGACACCTTTTTTCAAAACTAATTTCCCGAGAGAATACAGTTCTTGTGGCATGATATTTGTTTTGCAAAATTTTATTAGTTCTTGCACAAATTCATAAGAAAATACTCCATCGAATCGCTCTTTCGAGGAATACATTGCAAATGCGACATCTTGAATGCGATCGAACTTTTTAAAAATTGAACCGCCTGGAACCTCATTAATATATTTTAAAACCTTTCTGCCATCAAAATAATTCTGCCCAAAGATATACCCTTTGCCAAGAGGAATTTGATCGAGGATAAAAATATCCACTCCTCGAACAAAATCCACAATTCTTTCCACATCGACCGCATATAATTCAACATAGAAAGGAACATTCAATTTTATTTCGCGCTGTAAGGATTCGCGCAACTCTGTAAAATCTGAAAAATCAATTTCGCACAATTTACGCACATCAGTTCCTCGGGAACCCATCGCGATCTGTAATTCAGGGGGTAAAAAAGTTATGCCAATCTTTCCATTTTCAGGATTCACGGAAACGATGCAATAAAATCTATGACGATTTTCCCGATAGACATTACTCCCTGCAACAAGGATATTTATTAATCGTTTTTGTGCAATAAGCACATCAACGATATTCCGCGTGATGAGATAATAATACCGATAGGCAGTAAGCGATATTATCGCAATGATGAGAATCGCAACGGTAATGACAATTTTTTTCTTCAACGCGTATACAGCCCCCTTTGTATAATATATTCCCTTACGCGATCGGGAACCAAATACAAAATTGATTTCCCAATCGAAACGAGCTGGCGTATATAGCTCGAGCTGATCCCAACCAAAGGATTATTCGCAAAAATAAAATTTCCCCCATCCTTTGCATATCGATCTTTATCGATTTCATCCCCAGGCCTTCGAAGTACAATTATCTTTGAAAGGGCGAAAATTTTTCGATATTCACGCCACGTTGAGAGCTGATTGTACGAATCGGCGCCAATGACAAGAAAAATTTCATCGCGCGAATATTTTTGCACAAGCTTTTCAAGAGTAATCACGGTGTAGGATGGCATGTCGCTGTCAAGCTCGATTCGCGATACCTCGAAATTAACGTTCTTCTCAATTGCACGCATCAACATCTGAAAGCGATCTTCTTCGCTTGCAGCATGTTCAATGGATTTATGAACGGGATACCGCGCAGGAATAAAAATACATGCATTAATATCCATCTCGTTGATTAAAAACTGGGCATTGATTAGGTGTCCCATATGTACGGGATTAAATGTCCCACCAAATAGCGCAACTTTGCCCATGTTCCCCCTCTGATGTTGTAATCGTTGCGGATAATACGAAAAACTCCCTGCACTATTTCAATTTATTGAAAAATTCCTGTTCGGACACTCCTATATGCAATAACGTTTCGCGCATTGCTTTTTGTACAATCTTATCAGATATACGATAATACCGGGTGCACATTTCTAACACTTCTTCTGGCTGTCGCGAAAATCGCATAAGCCAGACCAAGGCGCGTTTCACATGGATTGATTTTTCCTTTTCAAATCGTTCAATTAAAAACGCCGCATTGCCCCAGCCCTGTCTCTTATACACATCT
>JAOAAF010000032.1 GCA_026419015.1 Spirochaetota bacterium | reverse complement strand
TCTCTATGGAGGGTATGTTGCCGAAAGCATTAAATTTAGCGATACTTCCACTGGATCGAGCAATGACATTGAACGCGCAACTGAGCTTGCGCGCCGAATGGTCTGCGAATGGGGGATGAGCGAAAAGCTCGGCCCATTGGCATTTGGCAAGAGGAATGAACAAATATTTCTTGGCCGCGAAATTGCCCAACACCGCGATTACAGCGAAATGACTGCAGAGCTCATCGATGCAGAGGTGAAGCGAATTATCACCGAGGCGGAAGCGAAAGCGAGACAATTGATTTGCGATAATATGGACAAATTCGAACGGATCGCTCAAAGCCTCATCGAACGAGAATCGCTCAATGCAGAAGAAATTACGATGATCATGAATGGCGAAGAGCTTCCTCCGGTTCAAAACGGTAACGGTAACAGGCAGCGTGCCGCAACGCAAGAACAAGCAGGAGAGAAGGACTTAATTGCATGATCGATAAGGATCTCGATAGCATTCTTGCGAACATCGATAAAGAATCGGATCATGAAAAGGCTCGTAGTAAAGCTGTTGAGGAAGATACATCCTCGCGCACATCGCCTGCTTCCGAAAAATCCTACCGCGACAGAATTGCATCGTTAAAAGTAACCCCATCGTTGCAAACGTTTAAAAAAGGATTACTTGAAAAATTGAAAATCCACTTGGAGTGTTGTAACAGCTTTCGCGCAATGAATGTAAATTTAGAAAATGAGCCAGAAGTGGAACAAGTTCTTAATAAATATAAATATACGTTCATCCGTTCCATCGAAAATGTTGAAAGAATATGCAACGATTATTTTATGTCGCTGGATATTCGAACTCTTGAAAAGAAGGCAAGAAAAGAATATAATTTATTTTTTGAAGGATATGAAGAAAAAAACAAATTGGATTTTATTATTCTTTGCGAAATGTTTTTAGAACTGAGAGAATTTAACAGCTTTGTGAGAAAAGAATGGAGGGAACTTGCAAAGAGCGTTGGAGTAATAAATCTCGTCCCTGGAGGGAAGCAGCTTTTTCAAAGCTTAAACGCAATTATTGAGCAAGCGTTGGTACTGTGCAATGAAACAGCTGAATTTGTATTTTTCCTCTCGCAGATTGTTGGGATACCAGAAAATCGGCAAGATCTTTTGAAATCAGAGATATACAGAATTGCTGAGTACCATGAGGAAATGAAGTACGACTACGATTCGATTTTGGATGTTGGAAAAGAAAAAACCGCAGAATTGTCTGTAGATTCTGCGCTTGAAATTTTCCCAGAAATAAAATCTGAGGCAAAAATTAACGACGACGTTCAGCCAATACCGTCGCTTTCAACCGATGAGTTGGTTGAAGCAGAAGTAAAAAGCGAAAAAGAGGTAAAGGCAGAGATTGTCATTCCTTTTACATTGAGAGGAACCAGATCGTGGAATACCAAGGAACCGTATCTTATTCGCATTAATGCAGGTCGCCTTGATAAAGAAAAAGATGAACTCCTTGACTCGTTTTATTTCATTCAAAATCCAATCGATGAAAAATTGCTTGAGGGCGAAATTAAACGACATCTTTTAGCATTTCTTCGCAATCGGTCGCTCAATATTGTTGAACCTTATGGCGAGTTTTTGTTTAAGTCGATATTTTTAAAAATGCAAGAAATAGTTGCATTTTTCAACGCTGAAAAAAACATGACGCTTTTTTTATACCATCTTGGGCCATATACTGCGTACCAGATTCTTTACGATTGGTTTGTCAGCGAAAACGTAGGATTTTGCTTTAAATACACTGCAGCGAATAAAGTAGTTAGATTTCTTCCTTGGGAATTTGTTAAGGCAACAGTTCTCGAGTGGTTTGAACATAATGTCAATGTTTTTGAACTACCCTTCGATAGCATTCAGGAATACGAAAATATTCGGAAAATGGTATCGCGAAAATATTTTGCAGCAGTCGATGAAAGCTATAAAAAATTAGATGATCTCATCGCTAAAAACGGGTTTGGAAAAGATACAAAGTTTGACAAGCAAGCCGTTTTTAAAAGCCGCTGGAAAGAGTGGTTTGGCGGTTCCAATATTTTCGTGTATAACCGCTTCTTAGAAAAAACAATTTTTAAGCAGAGCGAATAATCTTTGTAGTGACGCTTTTGAATTATTCGCGAACGAAAGAAATTGCCGTCCCGGCATTTTATCCATATATTCATAAAGGAGAATGCGTGTGTCGAAAGTAGCAGAGCAAAGAGAAACGAGATGGGGTGAGATTGAAATTTCTTCGTCCATTATTCCCGTGTTGACGGAAAATGCTGAAATTGTGCTTCAGAAACGGTACCTTGCAAAGGATGAAGAAGGCAACTGCGTTGAAACGCCGGAAGAAATGTTCAAACGCATTGCGCGGTTTATTGCATCGGCAGATTTCTTATATGGGAAAGATGAAGAACATGTGTCCCGCATCGCAACTCGCTTCTACGAAATAATGGCACGAATGGAGTTTCTCCCCAATAGCCCAACTTTGATGAATGCAGGAAGACCGCTTGGTCAGCTTGCCGCATGTTTTGTGCTTCCCGTAGAAGATTCGATGGAAGGTATATTTGATGCCATCAAGCACATGGCGCTCATTCATAAAAGCGGGGGAGGTACTGGATTTTCCTTTTCCCGCCTGCGCCCCAAAAACGATATGGTTCGCACCACTGCCGGCGTTTCCAGCGGACCAGTTTCATTTATGCGCATATTTAACACCGCAACTGAAACGATAAAGCAGGGGGGGACTCGGCGCGGAGCGAATATGGCAATCCTTAATGTGGATCATCCCGATATTCTTGAATTCATTCAAGCGAAAAAAAACAACGATCAACTTACCAATTTCAACTGTTCGGTAGCGCTCACTGATGCGTTTATGCATGCGTTGGAAAACGATGAGGAATATGAACTCATCAATCCAAAAAATGGAAGGGTTACAGGGAAACTGCGCGCTTCGATGGTTTTTCGACTGATTGTAGAGATGGCGTGGCGCAATGGAGAGCCTGGAATTATTTTTATCGATCGCATCAACGATGCAAATCCATTAAAAAGCGTTGGCAGAATAGAGAGCACAAATCCGTGTGGCGAACAGCCCCTGTTTCCATACGAATCGTGCAATCTCGGTTCAATAAATCTCGCAAAGTGCCTATGCAGAGAAAATGGAAGCTGTAAGATCGATTATGAAAAGCTCGACAACCTTGTACGCGATGCCGTGCATTTTTTGGATAATGTCATAGATCTCAATAAGTATCCGCTTGAAATCATAAAAGAAAGAACGCTTCAAAATCGAAAAATTGGCCTGGGAGTAATGGGATTTGCTGATATGCTTATCCAATTGGGAATCCCGTACGATTCTGAGGAAGCGATGATTGTAGCAGAAACTGTCATGTCGCGCATTCAGCGTGTATCGAAAGAAGCTTCCTGTCAGCTTGCAAAAGAGCGCGGGGCATTTCCGAATTTTCCGCTCTCAGAGTATGCAAAACGGGGAGAGGAACCATTGCGAAATGCTACCACGACAACGATTGCGCCAACGGGGACTATTAGCATCATTGCAGGAACATCAAGTGGAATTGAACCGCTGTTTGCGCTTGCTTTTGTACGAAATGTATTGGACAATGATGTGCTGGTTGAAATAAATCCGCTTTTTGAAAACGCATTGCGGCAAGCGAATTTATATTCCGACGAACTTATGAAACAAATTGCGCTGACAGGTTCTATTGCGAAAATTATGGAAATCCCCGAACACATAAGGCGGGTGTTTGTCACTGCGCATGATATTGCACCTGAGTGGCATATTCGAATTCAAGCGGCGTTTCAAAAATTTACCGACAATGCGGTTTCCAAAACAGTAAATTTTCCACACTCCGCAACCGTTGAAGATATCGAAAAGGTTTATAAGCTTGCCTATGAGCTTGGGTGTAAGGGAGTAACTGTCTATCGCGATGGTTCGCGCGAATCGCAAGTGCTTACAATTAGAAATGAAGTTCAAACAGAAACAAAAGCGAAAGGGTATGTTGGCCCACGTCCGCGTAAGGAAGTAACATGGGGTATGACACGGAAAATGATTACGGGATGCGGTTCGCTTTACGTTACAGTAAATGAAGATGAAGAAGGGCTTTTTGAAGTTTTTGCACAAATGGGCAAGGGTGGAGGATGCGCTTCGAGTCAAACGGAAGCTGTAAGCAGGCTCATTTCGCTTGCATTGCGGTCGGGAATAGATCCCACGATGATTATAAAACAGCTCAAAGGGGTAAGATGTCCAAACCAAGCCTGGGAAAAAGGGGGCAAGATTTATTCGTGTGCCGATGCAATTGCAAAAGCACTTGAGCGATATATTGAAAACAAGGGTAATTGCAAACCTGCTGTAAAGGGAAATGCTGAATTTGCAAAGGAAAAGGCGGAAACTAATGGAAAGGGCAGCGATGCGATTATGGTCGGCGTGTGTCCGGATTGCCATGGACCGCTTGAATTTGAGTCGGGATGTTCTGTATGCCGCTTATGCGGTTTTTCTCGATGTGGGTGAAGGATGGAACGCATCGAATGGATGAAGTGAATGGTGATAACAATTTGACCTAACTCCAAAGAAAAATTTTTTTGTGAAACGAAGCAAGGCGTGGGGAATTGTTAAAAGTCCCAATTTTGGAAATCGCCGTTGCATTGAGAGGGTAAAGTTTATTTTTTGCAGTAGTTTTTTCTGATTGTCGGATATATATTTTCTTTCTCGGGATTGTACACGCAAAAGCGGTCTTTGCCGAGGTATTTCGCTTCATAGAGGGCATTGTCAGCGGCAGCCTGTAAAGCTTCGTAGTCTTTTTCGATGTGATCTGAAATGATTAGCTTTACATTTGAAAGGTCGTATATTAGTTCCGAAACTCCTGCGCTAATCGTCACATTGAGTTGTTTTTCGTTAAACGAAATGGAATGGGATCGAACTTTCGCAAAAACTTTTTCAAGATAATGAACTGCTCCTTCGATGTCCGTTGCGGGTAAAATGACATCGAATTCCTCGCCACCGAATCGTATGACATAATCGGTTGGTCGAGAGCTTGTGCGAAGGATTTCAGCGATTTCAATGAGCACCTTATCGCCCACATCGTGTCCGTAGCGATTATTAAAAATTGAAAAATCGTCGATGTCAATGCGCGCAAGCGATATGTGATATTTTTTGGGATCCGCACTCTGATAGATGCGAGATGCGGTTTTTACAATTGTGGTGAGGTAATCCTTTTTAAATTTTAATAAATTTGTCTTTTCGTCGATGTTTACCTTTTGCTCTAAAATGCGATACTTTTCCAGAAGGTTGAAGTATTCGAGTTCTGTGAGCCGTATGTCGTTGACGATGTCGTCGGTAATTGCATTGTGTGCGTACAAATGTGTAAGAAGCCGTATGTGTCGAATTTGCAATTCGTTTAATTCGCGTTTGGAGTTTTTTTCATCATTCATATTGTTCAATCATTTTCTGCATAAAGATTATTATTGATAAAATGAGATTCTTGAAAGTGTAATTATTTAAATTGATCCTTTTTGCCTTTATATGGGCTAATCTTTGTACAGAGGTAACCATGGATTAGCGATTAACTTGGATAATAATCTCGTTGAGACGAATTTGATAGAATTGCAAATTCAAATCCATCAACGAGCACATTAAACGATGCCGCGTTGATGTTTTCCGAAAGCGAATGAACCTTCCATACTTTTTCGCCGTCGGTGAAAATTATTGTGACTTCTACGTCTGTGCTTGTTCCTCTGCGGGCATCTAATATGTTTGCGCGATAATCGACAAGCTGAATGCGTTCAATTTCGGGAAAAAGCGGAAGAAGCGCTTTTTTTAAAACTTTTGCAAGAGCATCAACTGGTCCATTGCCCGTAGATGCTTCGTGAATGAAGCGGCCGTTTGCTTCTATTTGAACAGTTGCTTCGGGATCAATACCGTTGTCGATGAGCCGATATCCTCCAATTATCTTAAATGGTGCTTCGTAATGCTTCAATGATCGCGCGATCGCAAGTTCTCTGCTCGCATCGATTATTTCGAAATTTAGCATGGCCCATCCTCTCTCGGCTCAATAAGAGCATTTATGCACGGTTGTCAAGAAAAAATACAATGAGGTGCTGTTTGGTTTACCGAGTAGAAAAACAAAATTTTTAATTGATTTCCAATATCGCATTGTTTCTAATGTCTCAACCCAATGAAAGTTGCGATGGTAGGTTAATACTGGTGAATATGTTACCGATGTTAAATTGTGCGCAATCGTAAAAAGATATTCATGCAAATAACATATCCCAAATTTCTAAACGTGGATTGAATCTTAGAAGAATAATTTATGGATGAAGTAACGGTAATTTCATATCCGGGCAGCAGCGATGATGCGCTTCTTTCACTCACCGAGGACAGATCGAGATATCTATTACCGTTTGGTGGTCGATTTCGCGTGATTGACTTTACTGTGAGGAATTCTTTTGTTGCCGATGCGCGCCGAACAATCATCTTTAGCAATGTAGAGGATAATCTAGAAGAATACATTTCGACCTATGGCGATTTTCAAAATGAAAAGTTTCCACGGATAAAAGTTGTTTCAAGCTCAAAGCAAGATATCGAATTGTTGTATAAACTCGTGTTAGATAGCAACACAAATCTCTATATTTTTTACAATGGTACAAATCCATCAATAATTGATTTTAAAAATATCATCCATCGGTTTCGGAAATCCCGCAAACATGCAGTATTGTATAAAATGAGATATAATGGCCATGCGACGCTTGCGTATACGATTCTGGTGGTAAATCAAAAAATTCTTTTAAACGTAATTAACCGGGCAATTGATGAAAAACAAAAGGCACCAAACATATTTGAGATGATTGTGAATATATTTCTAAACAAAGAGATCGAAACATCTGTTGCCCATGTGCATTACTGGCCAATACGTAACGTGTTAGAGTATTATCAGTATCATATCAATTTGATTAAAATGAAAGAGATGTTTGAGCTTTTTTACGTTTCTTCCAATTTAAAAGGGAATATTCCGTTTGAAGGATATGCGAGATTAGGACCACACGCACGCGTGAGCAAATCGCTTTTAGCCGATGGGTGCGATGTGAACGGTACGGTGATTGATTCTGTAGTGTATCCTGGAGCGATTATTGGAGAAAAGGCGTTTATCAAGGGATGTGTGATTTTGCCGTATGCGTCTGTTGGTCCATATACGAGGATGTACCACACAGTGCTGGATGAACGGACAATTCCTGGCAGCGAGTTTAATGTTGGAGAACGCTGTTATGTGGGTACGGAAGAACAGGGATTAAAAAATAGCGATTATCCAAATTCAATTTTTGGGAGCATTTCGCTTATAGGCAAAAATTGTGCGATTCCCCATGGTGCGCGCATTGGTGGAGCCTGCTATGTGGCATCGGGCAAAGGAAGCAATTATTTTGTGAAGACAAAATATCTCTATAATGGTATGTCGATTGTGCGATGAGATCGGTGTGTTGCATAACATCTGCATTGTGGCTTACTTTTGCGTTTGCTGAAGAAATTGCATTTCTCCCCTATAAGGTTGATGTGCCAACAAAAGAATTTCCTGTGGCAATGGGAAACGAGTATGCGAAGATGTTAGCAACAGCAGCTTCGATTGCCAAATTGCAAGTACACTCACCACGGGATATTGAAGCAGACCTTGTCCGCAATCGCATAAATCCTCAAGGGACTGTCTCTGCAGACGATCTTATGTTGTTGGGCAAAAGTAGGCTCATCGATTATTTCGCAATTGGTACAATTTATAAAAAGTCGAATGGGTATAATTCAGAAAGTGTGCTTTTTTCTGTTTCAAAAGGAAGCGTTGTTGTTAGAGCAAAGGTCTCTGCAACAAATTTATTTGAGTTAGCTGAACGAGAACTGTGGAATCTTTTCTCGCAAAAAGCTAAATTTCCTCAGAAACTTCAATTGGCGTTGGTCGATTTAGCAATCGTCGTCGATGGGTCGCATGGTGTTGCACCTGAATGGAATGATATTACTCGCGGCATGGAAAAGCTTGCGCGTGAAATAACAGCGATGTGGAACGCAAACGCACAGGTGAGCATTATTCCCTTCTCGAAAATCTACGGCACAATGCACGCATCGCTTCGGATGAAAAACGCGTTTGCCTTTGCGCGTGAACTTGAACGCATTATTCCCAAAGGAGGTAATGATGCGCAATCGTTTGCAAACGCGTTTGATTATGCGGTGAAGAATCTCCAGTGGAGAAGCGATGCAAGCAAGCAAATAATTTTAATTTCCAATACACCAATTAGTGATGATTTTTCGTTACGCAATTGTGCGCTGAAGGCACGGCAGAAAGGGATCGTAGTGCATACAATCGCTCTTGCAGGGATAACGGGGCAGGCGCGGGAATATTTTATGGAGTTATCGCGGATTGCAAATGGGAGGCATTTTGATGCAGCATATTACCGAAAACTCACCGATGCAAAGGGGGAATCGATCAACCTGTATCTTGAAGCGGGAAGGCTTTTCACTACAATTGAATACGATGACCGATGGCAGGAAGGACTTTTAAGTGTAGGAGAACGAGGAATCCCTTTTGCACGTCCGAAAAAATTTGTAAAAGAGATTTTTTTTGATGAAAAGACTACTCCCCTGCCTTCCACGATGGCGCAGATGTATCAACAATATGCAAAGGTGCCGATTGTTCAAGAAGGTCCGCTTCGGAGCAACATCGCAACGCTTTGTTCGATGATCCCCGAAAAAATTCAATCAAAACTAAAAGAATCGAGATCCATTGGGCGCGTCCTAGTCTCTCAAGGCACCCATTCCCTGTGGATGGACATCGTACGCAATGACGATCTAGAATTTTTTCGAAAAAAGATCAAATCAAAAGAAATCTTTTTGCTTGGAGTATCGATTGAAGAAAAGCGCGACGAACCTTTTGGCTTTCGATTTAATCCGCACCGCTATGTAGTAATTTCACAGGATTATGTGCCACAAATGCTCACGGCACGGCTTGAAGAAATCATTTCTAATCCTTCGCGCTTTGTTGCACATGGAATTTTTGAACCACCGATATGGTTTGTTGAATTGAAAGCTGAAAGGGTGAAATTCCGCACCCGCGAAGATGTGCGAAATGAATGAGAAGTCATTTTTTTGATTCATCCGCACGGGTAAATGCTGCAACATTTTTCGAAAGCTCTTTTGTTGCAAGATCAATAATCCGCGCAAACCCTCCTACTGTCTCAGCGCTGGAAAGCGTGTTTTGCGAAAGCTCGTTGATAATGTTTACCGCTTTGGTGAGTTCGTCGATTACGCTTCGCTGTTCGGAAGAAAAAGAATGCACATTTTTTGCGATTTCACCAAGCACAACGATCTTTTGTTCAATATCCGAATTTTTTCTTGCTAATGAAGCGGTAAAGTCTTTGGTTTCTACGAGCACCGAAAGCGTTTCACCAATCCGTTCCCGAATATCAGAAAGAATTTTCGACGAATTGGTAATGAATGAAAGTTCTCCAGAAATTCTATTTGTTTGTTCCATGATGGTGCTTTGAATTCCTTTTACAAGCGCCGATGTTTGATCGGCAAGCTTGTTGACTTCATCGGCGACAACCGAAAATCCCCTGCCTGCTTCGCCTGCGCGAGCTGCTTCAATTGCCGCATTTAAAGCAAGCAAGTTTATTTTATCTGCGACTTCGTTAATCGCATTTACGGTGCTTTCAATATCTTTGAGATATTTTGCGAGTTCCTCGATGACTTTAACCGATTTTCCAATTGTTTTTTCCCCTTCTTCCGATTTTTGCATTGCAGTAAGGATTCGATCGCTTAGCTTGCCTATTCTTCCGCCGAGCAATGCGCTTTCATCGTTTATGTGCGCGATGTCCTTTCGTATTTCTTCTGTTTTTTGAAGTTGCGTGGTTACGCTCTCGAGATTTGATTCAAACGACGACGACATTTCTTCATACGACGCAGATGTTTCTTCCGCGATCGCAGCTAATTCTTTTGCAATTTCTGTGAGAGATGCTGAGGCGCTGTTCAGTTCCTCGCTTGCGCGGCTTACCTCAGAAGAGTTATTTTGAATAGTTGTGACCATTTCTTTAAGCGAAAGAGCCATTTTGTTCACGCAGCTGCTGATGTAACCGATTTCGTCTTCCTGTTGAATGGAAATGAATATGTCGAGTTTACCCGAATCGATGTGGCGTACTGCGCGCGCAAGGGAAAGAAGCGGGGACACAAGGGTATTCATAAAAAAATACTGATACCCAAATCGGAGAATGAGAATCATGATTAAAAGAATAATTGAAAATTTTAGCACAGTAGGATGCATGTATTTCCGATACGTTTCATAAGGAAAACCAATTTCGTATACTGTATTTGTAGTGCCATCGTTCCACAGATATGCGACGAACAACGCTTCCGGCTCATTAAAGTCTCTATAAATTCGCATCCCGCTTCGCGGGAAGGGCATAAGTATTTTAAGAATTTCATTTTTTAGTTCTCGGCCTTCGCTTTCACTGGTTGCGAGCGTTTGTGCGATGATCTCGTAAAAATCCTGCAATAATTCGTTTTTCTTTTCAATAAATTTTTTTAAAGATTGCGAAAATTCAGCATCGGGAATTGCGCGTATTTTTCGCTGTGCTTTGAGAATTTGCGATGATAATTCTTCGATTTTTTCGAGGAAATGAAAGCGAGCGTTTGGGTGAGTTAGTTCGACTTCGCGGATTATTCGTTTCAGCGCATTGCGGTGTGCGGAAAGATCTTCCGGTAATTGTTCGATAGCTTTTTCGATTAGCGTTGGATTTTCTGCATTCGCAATGAGCTGATGCATCACAAAGAGCAAGTGGTATTCGTTTTTGTTTATGTATTCTGGAAGAATGGTTATGCCCTGCGCGTGAATTGAGTTGTTCGATGGATTAAACGAAATTCTATATGCAGGTTCGTGAATTTCATTGCATCCTTTTGCAGCCAATATTGCGTGAGCAAAATATTCGTTATCGAATGCAGCATCTTTTTCCTTGAGAATATAAAAGCTTATAATTTGCAATATTGTCAAAAACGTAATGATGCTGATGCCGATAAGCTTTCCTAAAAAAGTGACGCGCTCTTTTGAATTGTTAATGTAGACGATAATTATTAGGAAAAATCCAAGTACGTTAAAAATAACCCAAATGTTTTGGAACGTCGCTCTGTCGATGGTACCATCCCTGCTGAGCGTATTAGCAACGGCAGGCACAAATGTCGCCAGAAAGTAACACGCACCAAGCAAAAGTGCGATCCAACGTTCTTTGCCTTTAAAGGTTGCAAACCGAGTGATGCTTATGATAGTTGCAATGAGAATGTATAATATAATAATAATACCAATGAGTTTGCTCGCTTTATCTGCATCGAAATCCCAGTAATGGCCGAAAAATAAATGCACGATCGGCGCGCGAAAAGTTGCAATCGCAAATCCCAAAAATGCAATAATGACAATTGCGTGGAGAACGAAATGAAAAATTCTGCTCAACCGTTGAGATGCTTCTTTTGGATATTGCAGAAAAAATAAAATCATTTGGGTTTCGGTCAGTAAAATGAAAATAACAGTAATCCATCGATGAAATGCTGCAATTGGGTGATGGACGGTGGCGGAAATGAAATAGGCAAAGTTAAATATTGAAAGAAAAAGGTATGCTTTTGCTATATGCGTCGTTGCTTTGCTGCGTTTTTTGAGCGAAAAGAGAAAAAGCGCAACGATTGCGAAAAAACACGTTGCAATAAGCGATCCAAGCGAAAAAGAATTCAAAAGAAATATGCCCATAGCCTGTTTGTTCCCCCTTTCATGGTAGAGAGTGCAAATAGCTTATGCATCGATTTATATAACAGCAAGTGTCTAATAATTGAACACTTCAATTTTTTTTAATTTTTTTTTCAAGAAATATTTTTGAGATAATGGCATCCAAACTCAAATGCGGATATCGATTCGGGGGAATTGTGAAACTGGTCTGCAATCGTTTCCAGAAGTGCCTTTTTCGAAACGGGAATATTTCCCGCAGCGAATGCAAGGCCAAGCGCAATGGTGTTTACGTGCCGCAAGGAATGAAAATTGTTTAGGGAGATGGCATCGATGTCGATTGCGTAGACAAACGAAGTAACATGCGTAAGCCGCGAGTAGATTTCATTAAGAGGCGGATATTGGTATTCGCCAATGCGCACATGAACGGGAATCAAGGGCCTATTGTTCACGATGATCGTTGTGTTTTCGTTGAGGTAGCGAATGTGCCGCAATGCCTCAAGAGGTTCCATTGCAATGAGCAGATGCGCGCCTCCTGCGGGAATGAGGCCTGAGATTGGCGCATCGTGGGTTTCTAAGTTACGCGAATAATATCGTACGTTTGTGGTGACAACCCCTTCGCGCTGCGCACCACCCCGACGCTCTGCGCCGACAACTCCGATGCCGTCGCGAATTGCAGCAAGTTTAAGAATTGTACCTAACGAAATAACCCCTTGCCCCCCAATGCCGCATATGAGAATATCGTATCTCATGAAGCGCTCCTTATGCGCACAATTTCGACCATAGAAATGGCACTGTTCGGGCATATATCTTTGCATGCGCCGCAGTTAGTGCAAAGCGATTCCTCAATGTAGTAGGAAAATTCATTTTCCTCATCAAATCTTCTAATTGCAGGGCACCCAAATTCGATATAGCATTCGTTGCATTTTTGACAGATGCTCGGTTCGATCTGGTGATAGTGCTCTGATGATGTTGGCTGTAATTTTTTCCTCCGCTCCGTTTGGAGCGCACATTCGGCTTCAGAGATAATGACGCGCACCCCTTCGCGTTCGCGGAGCGCTTCGGCGATTGATGCAATCGTTGCGGAAACATTGAAAGGATTTACTGTTCGAACGTAGCGAATTCCAATTGATTTTAAAAGCGACTTTACATCCACGGGATTGAATCGCGTCCCATCCAATGCGCGTTCTGTCGTGGGACTTGGCTGATGTCCTGTCATCGCAACGCATTTGTTATCTAAAATGACAACTACCATATTGGCATTTTGAGAAACGGCATTGATCAGTCCTGGAATTCCAGAATGAAAAAAAGTGGAATCGCCCACATACGCGATCATCGGTTCATCTCCGATGACTTGTCGCATCCCCTGGCCAATGCCGACACCGCAGTTCATGCACGTCACCCAATCGAAGGCCCGAAAAGGTGGGAGGCAAGCGAGGGTGTAGCAACCGATATCTCCTGCAAATATTGCGTTTCGGTTTGTAGCTTTGACAATCGCATATGCAGTAGCGCGATGAGGACATCCAGCACAGAATGAGCCCTGACGGGGTGGAATGTCGCGTGCAAGTTTTTTTTCATTTTCATAGGCATTCTGGATGCGGTGAGGAATTTCTCTTGCAAGCGTTTTCCCGAGCGCGCGTACGATGATGTCCACATCGAGCTCGCCGTACGGCGCAAAAATATTTTTCCCGTCAATGGGGATGCGAATGTGGCTTTCATACATGATTGATTTTATTTGAAATTCGAGAAATCCTTCGAGATCTTCCACCACGATTATTCTCGTGCATCTTTCTGCAAATTGCATAAGCTGGCGTGCATTGAGCGGATGGCTCATGCCCATTTTCAATATGTGAGCATCGGTGATACCTAGAAGATCAAGCGCTTCTTTCAGATAGCTAAAATTGACGCTCGATGAAATAAATCCTATTGTACTCGTACCTTCGAAAATTTTATTAAGCGAAAGCGATGGAATGTCTGCTGCAAGCTTCGCTTTTTGTTCGAGTGCTTTTGCGTGATTTGCGACAGAACCGCCGAAAAGATTGATGTAACGGGATGGATTTTTTACAAACTTCCCTCCCCTGAGGCCTGTAAAGTTTTGTGGAAGTGGTCCAAGCTGAAGGGAACCGATGTTGTGGCAAAGTTTCGAAGGGGCATTCACGATGACAGGAAGAGCGTAGCGTTCTGAGAGTTCAAATGCCAGTTTTGTAAACTCCTTTGCCTCTTGGATGGTAGATGGTTCCAAGATTGGCAGATGGGTATGGAGCGAATACCATCGGTCATCTTGCTCAGAGGTTGAACTCGTTGCGCCAGGGTCAGAGCCAATGACTACCACCAAACCCGCGTTTATTCCAGTATATGCGGCGAAATGCAATACTTCGGCGGCGACGTTCATGCCAACGTGTTTCATGCTTGTCATCGCGCGAACGCCAGCCCAACTGGCGCCGAGTGCTCCGTGTGCAGCCACGTGTTCGTTGATGCTGAATTCTGCATAGAGGTGAGGGAAATGGTCCTTAAGGGCTACGTATACCTCGCCGATTTCAGAGGCAGGAGTGCCAGGATAGGTGCTAAAATAGCCTATCCCTGCTTCAAGACCGCCTCGCACGATTGCTTCATTTCCCATCGCGAGAACAATTTTGCCAGGATGATTTTGTGCTAACTCCTTCATGCGGTGAATTCCTCGATGCACATCATTGTGCGTTCTTCTAAACCTGCAATTGAAACTGAAGGAACAATGAAATCAGCACCTAATTCAATTAAATAACGTGCCCTATATTCCGCAGCTTCGCTTCCCGAAGGGGCGCGCACGCCAAGAAGAAAATCAGGTGCAATTTTTCCATTTTTTCGAAGCGAAGTTGCCAGCGAGAGCGCTTGCGTGACATCGAGATCGAATACTGGCATTGGCATGGACAATGTTTTTTCGAAAGAACCTGAGGAAATGACAATGCCACAGAAGCGCGCCGCATGTGCCGAAAGGATTGTGTCGCAAAACAGATTTCGATTTTTGTTCGAAAGCACGACTTCATACAGTAACCGTTTTGCACTTATTTCATCGCGTGTAAGAAGAAACGGGGAAAGGCCATATTCGCCACACAGAACATAGGATTCGCTACAATTTTTAAGGCGTTCGCGCACCGCCGCAGGATTTGTAATCTTCGAACAATAGAGAAAATTCCCTTTCATGATTACCACACCACCTCCTGCGGTGAGTATCGGTTTTCCCACTGAAGGGGGGGATGGAAAACCGTAAAACGTTTTTCTTCCCCATTTTGTTTTAGCCGCGTAAAAATGAGGTGCCATACGCACTCGGTGTGCGGATGGACATCGCACATGATGCCAGCGATGAATTCGCATGGACCGTTGCGAACTTTGCGAGGGCAGCGCGTGTATGGACATATTCCTCCCGTGTCGTTAAGGATACAGTCACCGCATTGGGCGCATCGTTCATAAAAGCGGCCGATCCTTTCAACCATTCTGAGAAAGTGCGTGTTGAGCGCTGCGATGACCTTTTTCCCTGTTACTTCGGATATTGCTTGCACGCCGCTGCCGCATGTTAATGCGATGAGGACATCGGCTTTTTTGATTTCATCGTCAATCCTCTTTAGGTCGCGAGAGGCGATGCGCTTGTCGCACGGTGCATGGATGGAAATTGTCGCAATCACACGATGGATGCCCATTTGCTGAGCCATTTCTTCTACTTGCTTTGAACCTCCCGTTTGGCAAGAGGCAGCGCATTCGCTACATCCGACAATGATGAGGCCTTCATTGGAAGATACGTATGAAATGATTTCCTTCACATTTTTTTTGGTGGTGACTATCATAGAAGCCCTGTGGTGGAAATTTTTTGTAGTTACTCATGATTGCAAAAATACAATTTCGCTTCAACAAAAATTTACGCGAAATGTGAAAACTTTTCATGCGATAAAAAATTGTTATTCAATTATTATTTTATATGGAAATAAGTACAGCGCTGCTTCGTTGCGCGAATAGAGAAATTCCCATTTATCGACATCAGCGATGGCGTTTTTAAAAAATTCGGGCAAATTGGCGTCGACGGTCGCCATTGAAAAAAGCTCTGCAACAAGTGGAGTTTTTTTCTGTGGGATGTGGCGAATTGCATATTCGCCTGTAATGCCGGCACGAATGCGCACGTATTCAATGGCGCGCATAATATTTCCAATTTCATCGATTAGTTTATTTTCTTTGCTTTGAGTTCCAGTAAAAACGCGGCCTTCAGCGATATTGGGAATTTTCGCTTTCTCTATTTTTCTTCCTTCTGAGACAACTGAAACAAATCGATCATAAATCGTATCGATTGTTTTTTGGAATATCTCGCGCTCTTTTGGTGTCATGTTGCGCGATTCGGTGAAAATATCGGCAAACTCCTCGAGCTTCACGACTTCTTTGTTAATTCCAATTTTTTCATAAAGTTTTTGAAGCGAAACTTTTCCGCCCACTACCCCGATGGAACCTGTAATCGTTGCAGGTGAGGCAAAAATTGTATCGTTGCTGCATGCGATATAGTAACCCCCGGAGGCTGCAATATCTCCAAAAGAGAATGCAATTGGTTTTTTATATTTTTGCTTCGAAGCTTTCAGATAGTGTAACATGAGATCGGAAGCAACGGCAGAACCACCGCCGGAATTAATGCGCACAACAATTCCCTTCACCAAAGGATTTTCCAACGCTTCGGTCAGATATTCGCGATAATTTTCATCGCCAGTAATTTCCCTTTCGATAAAGCCGCTTTTCTCAATTTTGCCGTGCACAATATTCCCTTCCACATGGATGACTGCAATTTCCGGTAAGGGCCCCCATTGTGCATCGCGATATTCGCGTGAAAGATAATCGCGAAGGGAGACTGTACGGCATTTGCCAATTCTATGCGAGATTTCCTTTAACGCTTCAGAAGGATATGCAAGTTCGTCAACAAAACCGCGCTCGCGCGCTTCCCTTCCTGTGATGATGGCATAGCGAAACATCTCGCGTATGGAAGAAGGAGCAATGTTTCGTGCAGCAGAAATATCGCTTAGAAAGGTTTCATTTAAATTTGTAAGAAGTTCAATGAGGCTGTTTCGATATTCTTCAGACATGACTCGATTGGTAAAGGGCTCATTGAAGAATTTATATTTTCCTTTTCTCACGGATTCAAATTTTATTCCAATCTTATCCAAAAGCTCGCCTAAAAAATACACATGGGCGGTGAGCCCATTTAGCAAAAAGCTTTCTGCAGGATTAAAATAAATTCGATCCGCTACCGATGCTAAATAGTAATTTTTGTTTCCCGAGGACATGAGAATCGCAAACACTTTTCCACCATGGCGCTTGAATCGCAAGAGTTCTTCTCGGAGTTCTTGGATTCGCGCAAATCCAAGCGAGTTGGCATCGATGGTGAGAGCAATTGCTTTGATAGTAGGGACTGTCGTAGCGGAATGGATCGCCGCGATGATGTCGGAAAACACTGGCGAGCTTTCTTTCATTCTTTGTCGAACAGGTATTTCGTTGATGGTGCCAACAATGGGAATGTGCAATATCTCGGTTAAAGCACCGCAATGCGTCCGATAGCGCGATTCTGCCAGCGCTACGCCAATGGTGTGCAACTGATTGTGATGGGATGTGGTAAGATCATATCTTGTGACAATTACCGATTTCCCATCTTTCATGAAGGAGTCGAATGGAATGGAGATTCCGAATGAGAATTGGTCATTGGGTTTGAAAGAACAAAAGAGAGAAATGTTGGAAAAGGGGGTAATCTCGGCAGTATACAAAAATTCTGCATCATCCCATCCGTTCGTTTTTCGTACTGATGCATCGACCGATACAGTGAGATAATTTTTCCATGGTCGAACGGCGATCGAATAGACATCCTTTCGTGGGATAGCTCTTTTTGCGAAAATTGCATCGCCAAGATGATGTGAAGCAAATCCAAACGAGAGCAGTTTTAATGGTCGAACGACAATGCCGCATGTCCATGAGCGATACTCTTCCAGTGGATCGCGATTTCCCCATTGGTAAGCAAGTCCAAAACCTAACGAATTTCCAATAAAAAAGCCCTTCCCAATTGTGAAGATATCACTTTGGATCTGCGATGCGACTTCACCATTAGAAAAGCGATGTACCTGAAATTGCGACCACGCGATTCCGAAACCAAATGCGGTAAGGCTAAGGTGGCGTGTAACTGTACCTTCATCGCGCGAAATTGTATGGAGATATCCCACTGCAGTTGAACCGGGAAGATCTAAAAATGCAGGGTTAATAAAGTGCGAAAAATCATCCCTTGCATGCGATGCGGAGGAATAAGGAAAAATCGAAAATAAGTCGAATGAATCCGCGAAAGCGTTCTGCGCACCCGCGCGTTCGGAATACAGCACAAACAAAATTACAAAAAGTGCAATGTGAGAATGCGTTTTAGCGAAACCGAATCGCAATGAGCGTAATATCGTCATGAATCGCATCGCCGAAAGAATTAATTTTTTCAATAAGTGCATGGATTTTTCCTTCAATATCCCTATGAGCATTTTTTCGTAAGGTTTCAATTAAATCTGATTCTGAAAACAGGCGCCCGGTTTTTTCATCGTAAATTTCTGTGGCACCATCGGTATAGAGAAAAAGTTCATCCCCTTTTTCAAAATTGTATAATGATGCAAGATAGAGGGCTGAAGTGTCTGCTCCAACAATTTTTGAGCGCCCTTCGAGTGCCGTGAAGGAATTTGTCTTTTTCTTAAGCACCAGTGGGGTACAATGCCCCGCATTGATATAACGCAATTGGCCAGTGGTGCTATTGTAGATTCCCGCAAAGAGAGTGATAAGTTCAGTGCCTTTATAGCGATTGTTGAGCAAATAGTTTATCTCTTCAATAACCTTTTCAATGCTAAATTTTTCTTTTAATAATGCATGGAATGTACTGCTAATCATGGAAAGGATCATGGCAGCAGCAAGCCCGTGTCCCGAAATATCGCCTATGATGATGGCGGTATTTTTTCTATCTATTTCGATGAAATCGAAATAATCTCCCGTTACTTTGAGATATGGTCTGTTGTAAAAGCTTATTGCCATTTTGCTTGAAGTTGGCGCTTGCCGTGGGAATAGGCGAGATTGCACAAAGGATGCAATGTCCAATTCCATTTCGAAATGGCGACGAGCGATGTAACTGTTAAGCAGCTGGTTGTTTTCGAGCATCTGCCGAATTTGTAATGCGATTGTTTCAAGATAGTTTACATCATGGCTAAAATACAGTTCCCCGTTTTGCTTTGAACCAAGCATGAGTACTGCCAGAATTTTTTCTTGCGAAAATATAGGAAGTGCAAACACGAATCGATTTTCGTCCATGAAGTGAAGAATTTTTTGATCTATGGGTTGGTGTGGGATGAGTTCAAAACTGAAAATTTGAGTTCTTTTTTCCGCGAAGTATGTTGCAAGGAAATTGTCATTTGGAAGCTTTTCGACAAGGGTCGATTTGTGGATTTCAATGAAATCTTCGTTTTTACAAAAGAGAAGAAGGCGGATTTCCGAAATGCCAAGAATTAGCGATATTTCAGTGAAAATCCTTTCAATTTTATAATCCAGCGGTTCGGGCGTTGCAACCATCAATTCGATGTTTTGCAGAGAGCGCGATTGGTTCGCACGATCGACAATGAGCGCATTTATGAGTTTTCTTCGCAAGTTTCGCGTTATGGCAATGAAGGAGGTATAAACAACAAAGTAAAGAAAAAACCACACCGAAGGATGGATGAGTTGCCATTCTTTTGCGATCGCGTATAGCATGACTGCCATAATGATGGCAGTAGCGATATTGACAATGAAAATCGCAGAGCTTCGCAAAAACAGATAACGAGAGCTGAAGAGATTGTAGTGAAAAATGTTTTGGCCCATAAAAACTGGAAATGCCAGTGAAAATAGTGGGAAATACTGTGCGGGCAAGGGAAAGGCATAAAATAGCGAAGTCGCAAAGAGTGCTGGGGGGATAAGAAATGAAATGGACATTGCATATAAGTATGGGAACCTGTGTTTTTTTGCATATGTATTTCGTGTTTCAAATATGCGTTTTGCAAGAATGAAATTGGAAATAATTGCAACACCGAAGAGATATAAAAAGGCGAATGCGATTTTTATCCGCGGTGAAATCAACAGGAGTGGACTGAGTGCGATAATAAGAAATGCTATGGTAATTATTGAGAGAGCGATGTACATAATAGGACGCAGTTTCATCCCACCGAGATAACAACAGGAAAGAACAATCGAAGATGCAAGGAGCGCAGTTATGATTGAAAAGATAGTTACAAACCACGACGTAAAAATGTATTCTGCTATTGCTACATACCATATTCCTTGTAGGAATGAAAGAACAACGAAAACTTTTGATTGATAATCCCGTAATCGAAATGTAAGAACGGCAATCGAGAAAACAAGGTGAACGTTTCCAATCAAAAATAAGAATGCATAAAACCATAATATGTTTTGCTTATGAGTTTGGCGAACAATGATTTTTTGGGATAGGGTATTTTCGGTATCAACGGAAGCATGCGAAAGCAGTACTCCCTGTTGGAAAGTATTTCCATTTGTCATCGTCTCGTTGCTCGAATTGATATTCTCAGACGCGAGTGCGGGAATGGCAGAATATTCTTTGTTATAGATTTCGCTTGGTTTTGTACTTCTTAAATTTTTTAACGGTTGGAAAGGGGAATTGGAGCCTTCACTGAATGGCTGTGGAGACGAAATGAGAAGATAATTGAGAATGCTCAGAGCGAGAATGAGGGTTGTAAATTGAAAACATTTTTTCATTGAATCGCTCCAAAACGTGCAATAAAAAGAAGTGTATCCCCTTCTTCAGCACGTGGGAGGGATTTTGCCATTGCGCTTCGCAATTTTACAAGGGACAGTTCTTCGTATTCTGCGATGAGGGAGGAAAACCGCGTAAGATCTTTTGCGATTGCATGATGAATGTTCGCGCTACATATAATAAGCACATCTCCTTTTTTAAGTAAAAAACTTGTTTCTTTCTCTCTTTGTTCGGGCAAACGAAAAAGCTTTTTTGCATTGTGCCGAAAGACAAATGGGGAAGGATATTTATGCGAGAAATATCGGGTTAATCCATTTGAATATATTGTCCCGGCAATGATTGCTGGTTCTTCATCGAGTATTTCTCGCTTCGACATGCTCTTGATAAGTTTTGTGACAACGGCCTTGGGAGTTTTTTTCACCATGCGCACAGCGTGAAGGTACGCTTGGATGCCAGGCATATGAATTGCAGTACCCGCAATATCGCCGCGGATGCTGTAAGCTGAAAAATGCATGCAACCGCTTTCGTTTTTATCTTCAAATGCATCGAAAAATTCACGGGTTGAAAGCGATTTTGCCTTATAGTGAATTTTCACTTCGATCGGGCCAATTTGCAAATCGTGTTCGGGAAGAAAACGGCTATGGATTGTTGAAGCGAGTTCGTATTCTTTTTCGATTTCCTTTTTTTTCATCAATTCGTTAAGAAAATAATTGTTAATTGATAGCATTGCGATTTTCGCAGCAAATGTTTTAAGAAGTGCTAATTCGCGATTTGAAAATTTGCGATTTCGCTTCCCGGTAACAATTGCGCCCAAAAATGTGTCGCGAAAAAAGATAGGCACAATTGTTTCTGCATGAAGTTTTTCCATTTCTTTAATGAGGCGAAACTCGAACTCATTCGCCGGCGATAATTTGTTCTTGATGAGAATATCATCAGGACTTTTTAATGCAAGAAAAATTGCATTATTATTTTCAATTCGCGCATTGCGGATGACTTTACGCCGCATGTTTTTCTGGTAAAAAATTCGGTATTCATCGCGATCGGGATAATAAAAAATAAGAAGCCCATTTCGAACCTTAATGAGCGTCAATATTTGAACAAAAGTTTCTTTTAAAATTTCATCGAGCGATTTCATATTAAGAACAGCATCGACAGTTTTTGAGAAAATATCTTCGTAATAAATCGGGCTTATATACGAATCGATAATATCGCGAAAATAATTGATGAGCGGTAAAAGTGCAAGCCAGAAGATAAAAAAGAAAAAAATAAAGCGATGATCGATCATCTCGGAATTCAAGAATGGCAGAGAAATAACAAATGCGGCTAGCACGATGAATAAATCCGTGCCATATGATAAACTTTTGTTAATGAGCTTATTTCTCATGGTTAACTGAAATTTTCTATTAAGTCGTTGATTACTTCTTCACATAATTTTTCTGGTGCTTTATTGCCATCGAGAACTAAAAATGTTGAATCGATGAGCGATAAATAATTTTTTCGTATTAACGTAAGCGTTTCGAGTTTTTCAAAACAGTCGAGAGCGCTATTTCTATTACGTGCTCTCTTGAGAGCTGTTTTTTCGTTAATGTCAATGAGATAGATCCGATTGGGCATGGGGAATTTTTTTTTCACATTCATTTCGATGATCCTTTGTGGTGGAATTTCCCCGATTCCCTGATATGCTGCGTTTGAATGGATGTAACGATCCAAAAGCACAAGAACCCCTTTCGCAAGTGCTGGTCCAATATTATGCGCCACATCATCACATCTGTCTTTCATGAAGAGGGTAATGAGTTCTGAGGTTCCAATATTGCATTGCGTTTGTAATAACTCGCGAATTTTTTGTCCCCATGTGCCATTGGTTGGTTCTGAAAAATATGCACACGGCACAAGGGGGCAAAGGTGCTCGTACACCAGTTTTGCCAATGTCGTTTTCCCAGAACCGTCGATACCTTCGAATGCAATCAAAAGAGGTAAATGTATTTTCATTTTTGCACGCTTTTTTGGGAAAAGAAATAAAATTGAAAATTATTTATTTGTCAATAAATAAATTAAAAATCGGCTTAAGGTTTTGCGGTGCGTTATGTGTACAAGCCACAGCGCTTACACCCCTTGTCTTGAGAAGTGTTTTATTCGCTTTTCGTCGGTAATTTGATGGACATCATTTTTCGAGAAAAAAGCCACGGGGCAAACCATCCGACCCATAATCCCATTGTGTAGTATTGGAAGAATGTGAAAGCAAGGGGAAACGGCATCCCTTTCGAGATTAAAATTTTTAAAGGCACATAAATAATGAAAAGGCCAATGATCCCGATGAAGTATCGAAAGGCGCATTGTGGTACTGTTGAAGGCATTTCAAAATTAACGTACTTTTTTTCTAAAATTGTTGCAAGTGTTATGCCTGCAGTGATTCCCATCGGCGAAACAGAGTATTTTGTTGGGACAACAAAAGAAAGCGCAAGAGGAAGAAATGTTCCAAGGAAGATCAACGTGCTCGTTGACATTTGCGCAACTTTTCTTTCGATTTTTTCTAAAATGGTATATCCTGGGAATAGTATTATTAATCCTAATATCCACCCGCCTATAATATCAGTGGGGAAATGCACGCCTAAATATAAGCGCGAAAATGCGATGAGGATGATGAGGCTAACAGAAAAAATTGTGAACGTGCGCTTTTTTACCCACATTGCCAAAAATCCCCAAAATACAAGCGAGCCTTGAGCGTGCCCACTTGGAATACCCGGACCTGTGGCATGAGCAATTTTCACTGATTCGTTAAGCATGAAAGGGCGTGGCTGGTTGAGAATATTCTTCGTCACCGCATTTAACCAGTTGGAGATCATGAAAAGATAAAATAATCGGAGTGAATGGCGTTTGTCGACGCACCAATATAAAAATGGAAGAATTAACATGTAAAATATATCATTGCCAAGAGCAGTGATTGCCAAAAACAAATGATCGAATAGGGGAGATCTGATTTTTTGTATTACGATGATAACGTCCAATCCCCATCGGTACAATTCATTCATCTTTTATGCTCTCGTAATGCTTATTGAGTTTGTTTGCTCTCACCATATTTTACGAAAGAAAATGTCGGTGATTGTTTTGCTGATATGTATGGTCAAAGGATTATGCATTGTGGTTTTCCGACATTTATATATTCCCTTCAAAAGAGCTTTTTTATTGTATATATTTAATTAGTGTTTTAGTCAAGCGCAAAAAACTATTTTATTATTGAATGGGATAGAATAATTTTTTTATGTGATTTTTTGGTTTACTTGAAAACCAGTTTTGAGGGGAAATTCATTAAAAAAATGTTTGTGAGGTGAAATTTTTCATTAAGCGCAAAGTTTTCATCATAACACAAAAGATATTTGCATGTGAAAATTCTTTTCAAATATTATCGTTACGTTCAATTATTGTATCGATTTGCGTTTTATGAGTGATTTATGGTAAGGAAGAGGTAATTGGCGAATTTTTTGTTTGCGCTGGAAGGTTTACATGAAAAAATTGCGATCTATTTTGATGCCGCTATAGGCAGCAAAGCATGGAGCGAGCATATTCTCATATTCCTATATATTACGACTATCTTTTGCGCCATGTCGATTACGAAAGATGGTATCAATATATTCGCGACGTTATGTTTCGTTATCTTCGCGATCCCCAAACCGTCCTTGAGATTGGATGTGGGACTGGAAAGTTTGGCGCGAAGTTTTCACGAGATGATTTTACGATTTACGGGATGGATAATTCTTTGGAAATGCTTAAAGTTGCGAAAGCTCGGGCAAAACGAAATTTTTCCATTTTTTGTGCAGATGTGAGAAACTTTGCGCTTTCAAAAAACATCGATTTCATTTTTGCCGTTCACGACACGATGAATTATTTAGTCAGTACCGAAGAGATGCGATTGGCTCTTTGTGCTGTTGAGCGCATCATGCATGCGAAAAGCATTTTTATGTTTGACCTTACTACCGAACACAATATTCGAAAATTTTTTGATGGGAAAATAACCCGTTGTGTGCGAGGCAGGGCAGAAGTGATATGGGAAAATTCTTACAATCCTTACTCCAAGATTGTAACGTCTATTCTTACCGTTGTGGAAGAAGGGAAAATTCACCAGGAAGAACATCGACAACGGATTTACGAAAAAGAAGAAATTATTCCAGTTCTAAATGAATCTGGCCTTGAAATTATCGATGTTTTCGGCGATTATACGTTTGACGAGCCAAGCGATACCACTGTGATGGTAAATTATATTGTAAAAAAAAGATTATGAGTGCGCTTTTGTATTTATTGGGTTTGCTATTAGGTGCGGCAATCTTTTTCTATCTGCTTTCGTTATATCATACTGGCGTTGATAAACTCTCGGCACGGCGCAAGGGGACGCATTGCAGAAGTATGGAGATTGACCCTACCTTAATGGAAATTGTTTCGCGGCAAGCATTCCCGCGTGAAAGGATTTGCCCAATATGTAAGGCGATCCTTACGTATGACGATGTATTGTATGCAACGCGTGTTGAGCAACCAAAGGGTGCAAAAATTCTCATTCATGGATGTAAATACTGTTATCGTGCTCATCCAGAAGAAAAAGCATAACATTTTTTTAAAATATGGGTTTATTTTTAATCGGTCTTATCGTCGTCTAAGGAAAATCGTGCCATGACCGTGTCTCTGTTCATTATTTCTGTTCCATATTTCCCAACGAGTGGGGAGAAAAAACAGAATTCGTGGAATGTTGTTTTTGGGCCATCGTCGCTTTCAAAATATACCGCAATTTGCTGTTGATGCGCAGGGCCCATGGGGAATATTATTTTTCCGCTCTTTTTCAGAAGCATTGTTAAAAGCAATGGACGTGCGAAGCAAGCTCCCCATACAAAAATCGTGTCAAATGTGCCGATGGCATTATCGATTTCAGTTCCGTCTCCTACAAAAAAGCGTGTGTTTCGAATCTTCAACCGCTCGTGGCGCGTTTTTGCGCGGATTGCAAGCTCTTCTCGTATTTCAATACTCACAACCTCTTGCGCTAATTCGGAAAGAAGCGCCGCAGAATAGCCCGAACCAGTTCCAATTTCGAGAACGCGAGAATTTTTTGTGATGTTGGCGTAAGAAATCATTCGCACGAGTGTCGAAGGTTTTTCTGTGCGTTCTCCGCTCCCAATTGGGATTGCTTCATCGACATAATAGCTTTCGCTGAATATCGGATCGAGAAAATACGCACGATCGAATTTTTCAAGCGCAGCTAAAAGTTCAGGTGATGGATTAATTTTTTTCAGCATTGCAATGTATGTTCGTTTTGTTGCACTCATTGTTTGGGTCGTCTATTCGATGATCTGCAAAAGGTATGTAAGGAAGTAATCCGAAATTAGTATTGCCATCGAAGATTTTACAACTGCTTGTATGGTAGATTTCCCAACACCTTCTGCCCCCCCAGTAGTGTTGAACCCCTGATAACATGCGATTATTGCGATTTCAATACCAAAGACAATTGATTTAAGCAGGCCCGATAAAAAGTCCATGAGCACAAGATATTGAAAGACGTTTTCAAGATATTTGTCGAGCGTGATGCCAAGAGCAAAAAATGCGATGAACGCACCGCCGAGCACACCAACAACGTCGGTGATGATTGTAAGAGAAGGGGTCATTACCAAACACGCGAGAAATCGAGGTACCGCAAGGTACTGAATCGGATCAGCGCGAAGAGTGATGAGCGCATCGATTTGTTCGGTAACGCGCATGGTACCGATTTCAGCTGCAATTGCAGAACCAACCCTTCCAGCGAGAAGGAGTGCGGTAAGCACAGGGCATAGTTCGCGAAGCATTGAGATTGATACGGCGCTTCCAATGAAAATTGAAGAACCAGACATTAATTTGTCCATTGCTCGCCCAACTTGAAGTGCCATTACCATTCCAGTAAAAAAAAGAGTGATGGTGGTGACGGGAAGCGAACGATATCCAATTTCAAGCATCTGATTCAAAATGTTTTGTGCATCGAAAGGTGGCTTCATGGTCCATTTGATAGTGCGCCCGAAAAGAAGAAAATGGCCACCAATTTCCTCCATGGTGCGAATAAAAATGCCTTTTGGCGCATCCGTTTTGTTCACTGCGGCATTGCTCCCTCGAAGTCGTGAATTTCTTTAAAGTTGTCAAATCGCGTAAATCTTTCCCAAAATCGAAGTTTAACAGAACCTTGAGGACCATTTCGCTGTTTTGCGACAATGATTTCGGCAATCCCCTTATTAGGGGTATCTTTTTTTACTTTTTCTTCTCGATAAATAAATAGCACAACGTCGGCATCCTGTTCGATTGATCCAGATTCGCGTAGATCGGAAAGCTGCGGCCGTTGGTCAGCTCGCGCTTCCACAGCGCGGGAAAGTTGCGAAAGCGCTATCACCGGCACTTCCAATTCGCGTGATAGTTGTTTTAAGGCGCGCGATATTTCGGCAATCTGCAGATGCCGCTCCGCGCGTGTTGGTGTGGTAATGAGTTGAAGATAGTCAACAATGATGGCACCCACTTTTTCGCGCTGAACAAGTCGGCGTGCTTTAGCGCGCAACTCGAATATTCCAATTGCGGGTGTATCGTCGATGAATAGGGGGGCGCGGCTTAACCGCTCTGCGGCATCGCTAAGCTTTCGCAATTCATCGGAGTTGATATATCCCGTGCGAACCCTTTGTGAGTCTATCATTGCTTCAATGCACAGTAGCCGCATTGCCAATTGCGAAGCAGGCATTTCGAGAGAAAAGAAAAGAACAGGTTTTTTTTCGCGCAGCACCATGTTGTTAGCCAAGTTAAGCGCGAGTGCTGTTTTTCCCATGGAGGGCCGTGCGGCGATGATGATAAGTTCGGATGGATGAAAACCGGTGAGGATTGAATCTAAATCAATAAATCCTCCAGCAATTCCAGTAACAGGGCGTTTGGTTTCGTACATGCTTCGAATTTCAACCAATGTTTGGTGCATGATTTCTTCCATGCTTTTAAAATCCGAGGTGATGCGTTTCCCTGTTACGCGGAAAATATCGGCTTCGATTTCGTTAATCAGTTCGTTTGTATCGCGACTCATGTCATAGCATTTTTCGATCGACGAAGTGGCTACTTCGATGAATTTCCTCCGAACGCTTAACTCTTTAATCCGCGTGGCATAGTATTCGGCATTTGCAGAAGTCGAGGTGGTTTGGTATAACTCTAAAAG
>JAOAAF010000002.1 GCA_026419015.1 Spirochaetota bacterium | reverse complement strand
TCCTGCAACCGCGGGCTCTGAATCAACCCATTATACGTTTACTTACTAAACGCATTGCAAATTTATTCAACTCAATCCAATTGCACGTGGGCCGGGGGAACATCCGGCCCTTTGCGTTGTGGATTTGGTATCCCGTTTTCTCAAAACTCGCCGATAATTTTCACTTCTGGCTCTAAGCGAATGTGGGTCTCCTTTTCGACAACTTCTTGCACATGGCGAATGAGTTTATAGATATCAGTAGAACTCGCAGAGCCAGTATTTATAATGAAATTCGTGTGCTTTTCTGAAATTTTCGCCCCTCCAATTGCATATCCGCGCAATCCGCTATCGTTAATAAGCTTCCAGGCAAAATGTCCATGGGGATTTTTAAATACCGAACCCGCCGAAGGGTATTCGAGCGGATGTTTTTGTTCACGTTCGCGAATGATATCTTCAACAATTTTTTGAATCGATTGCGGATCGTTTGTTTTTTGTAATCGGAAATATCCACCCACAATGATGGTTCCCTCTTCAAATCGCAATTCCCTATACGATATCATCTCATCGGTGATATCCTTTTCTCGCAGCATGCCAGCTTTATCGATAATGCGCACGCGAGTGAGAATATCGGAAAACCATCCGATATGCGTGCCCGCATTCATTGCAATTCCTCCGCCAATGCAGCCAGGAAGTCCCGCCATAAATTCCATTCCCGAAAATCCCCGGCGCAGCGCCCATTCGAGAAATGCTTTCTTCTCAACACGCGCATCAACAAATACCACAATGCTTTCATCTTTTTGAGCAACAGTTCGTATTCCCGCATCAACCTCACCGCATACGCGCGCCACAATGCCGCGGATTCCTTTATCGGAAACTAAAATATTTGAACCTCCGCCGATAACCAAAAATGGCAATCCTTCTTTTTTAGCCATTTCGCGCACTTCTCCCAAACATGCGGGATTGTTGGGGATAAATAAACAATCCGCGGGGCCTCCAGTGCGATAGGTGGTGTGACGGGACATCGGTTCATCGAGCAATACGGTTCCCATTCGCCATAAAAATGCGAGAAATTTGTTGGTAATCATTGCCGAATATCTGGTGCACATGTTTGCCTCAGTAGAATGAGCGAAAATACGCAAATTTCTTTTGCAGCAACGCATTCATGTTTGGTTTGTAAATAGCACTCGCTTTGCCATCGCGCATTACAATGATGCGATAGGGTTGATGCAACTTTTTTGCAATATGGTACACAAATGTGGTTTCAGCAAAATCCTCTGCCCAATTTTGCGACGCATATAAGGTTACAAAAGGCGATTTTGAAAATGCGTCGTACAACTCCTTTGCTTTTGAAATCGGTATTTTGGGACCATTCGATAACCCATAAAACGTTATCGACGTGCGCATCGGAAAATCCGCCGCGGTAACGGGTTGGGAATAATCTTGCCACCACTCCCGCACAAATGTACGCGTGTAAATCGGATATTTCGAAATCGCCTTCAGCGGGATTTCAACATACGGCGTGTGGTGTTCCACATAATCGACAATATGTGCTACTTCGTGCAACAAAAAATACAACAGCGCAGTATAGCGGTTTCCTGCATCGACGCAAATTTCAATTTTTGGATCATCGCGGATAAAACAACTCGCTTCGCGATAACTTAGCCATTCAGAAATCGTTTTCTTCATCACTTCGGGATTTAAAATGAGAATTGCATATATCCGATTGTTTTCATCCAACACCCAATCGGCAAGACCCGCTCCCATAAACGGGCTGATTGCAAAAATTCCAATGAGGCGCTTTGTAAGCACCTCACGGTAACGGGGTGGAAGGAGGGAAAGGTATTTTGCAAGCTGTTTTTTTTCACTCCTCGAAAGCACATAGCTTCGATAATCATCGCGTCCATCCACTTTTTTTACTTCGTTCAATAAAAATTGAGGAATCGTCTTTATTCTCGCTTCGAGGGTTGTTGTTGGATCGAATTCATACGACGATAGTTTTCGAAAATACTGGCTTTTTAATGCATCAAAATCGCTGTGTTGTGTTGGAAATGCGCACGCGCAATGTAACATCATTGCACCGCACCATGCGCGCGCGTACTGTTTTACATTAAATTTTATTCCGCATGCCATTGCAATTGCATCCCGTTTGTGTTTATTTCGATTGAAACTCTTTCACGATTCATTCGCTTTCACAGTTTTTTGATGCGCGCAATCGTGCAGGCACATATAAACAATACGGTTCTTCATCGAACGGATTGTTCGTTGCAAAATATGCCCGCGCGCGACATCCTCCGCAAAACGCAATATATTCGCACGCGCCACATTTTCCAGAAAGAAGGGAAAAATCGCGCAACGTTAAAAATAGCCGAGAAGATTCCCAGATTTCGCCAAGCGGGGTGTGTCGAATATTGCCTACAGCTAATGGCAAGTACCCGCATGGTTGCACATCGCCTTTATGGGAAATGAAACATACTCCTAATCCTGCCAAGCATCCGCGCGTGATTGCCGAAAGCCCATCAGTTTCAAAGCTAATTTTTCTCCCCTCATTTCTCGCGCGCTGGCGAATAATGCGATAATAATGAGGTGCACACGTTGCTTTCACCTCAAAACCAAAATCGCGCGATATTTCGTATAATCGATGCAAAACCCTTTCGTATTCTTCTGAAGAGAGCATATCCGAACTTGCAATCTGTGCACCGCATCCAACTGGAACTAACATAAACGCGTGAACTGCTTTTGCACCATTCGATTGTGCAAATGAAATGACATCTTCAAACTCGTGCACATTTCGACGTGTGATGGTGATATTAAACTGAAATTCAACACCTACTTGTGTAAGTTCGCGAGCTCCGCGCATAGCCTCATCAAAACTTCCTTGTATTCCTCTAAATGCATCGTGCGTTGCTGCAGTTGATCCATCGATGGAAATGCTGACACGCGAAATTCCAGAATCGCGAATTTTTTTCGCAACAAGTGCATCGATTAACGTTCCATTTGTTGCGAGCGCAACGCGAAATTTCTTTTGCACCGCATAGTGCGCAATGTCGAAAACATCTGCGCGATAGAGTGGCTCGCCACCTGTAAGAACAATTATCGGCTTTGCGAATCGAGCGATTTCATCGATTGTTTGGAAAATATCATTCGTTGAAAGTTCTTCGCAAAGCGCTTCAGTGGCTTCAGCTCTGCAATGAATGCATTTGAGGTTACACCGTTTTGTCAGTTCCCAAAAAATAAGTCGCAATTCATTTTTCATATCCTTCATCTTTAAACATCTCCATTATCATATGCACTGCTTCCTCAATGGTTCTTTCACCATGACCTCGCATTCCCTTTGCAATTTCTTTCAAGTGCGCAATTGGATTGTGTAGCGTTTTGGTCATAATTTGCAATGTAAGCTCTTCCACGGCTTTAAAATCCTTTTGCGCAAGGTGCTTGAGCTTTTTGCGACGGTACCGTGCAAGCTCCTTTTTTCGTATCTCTTCAAACTTTTTTTGGATGAAATTAATGGCAGGAACAACAGCAAGCCCTCGCTGCCACAATAAAAATTCCTTTACATCTTCTTCGATTATTTCCATTGCAATGTTAACTTCTCTTTCTCTAACTTTTCTGTTTTCTTCCGAAATCGATTTTAAATCATCTATATCATATAAAAATACATCTTCAATATGAGATATATTCGGATCGATCGTGCGCGGAACAGCAATGTCGATGATAAAAAGGGGTTTCCCTTTCCTGAACTTCATTATTTCTCGAACATTTTTTTCGGTTAATACAAAATCGCGCGATGCAACCGAACTTATGAGGATATCTGCCATGGCTGACTCTGCTGCTGCTTCGACAAGTGGTACGACTCGCGCATCAGGATATACTTCCCGCGCTAATGACTCCGCATTGGCAATTGACCTATTTGCGATAACGATATGATGCACGCCAGCCTTCACTAAATAGCGCAAAATGAGTTCGCCCATCTCCCCTGCACCAATAATCAATGCACGCTCCTTTGTAATGTCCTCAAAAATTTTTCGTGCAAGTTCAACTGCAATAAATGCGACTGAAAGCGGATTGCGCGAAATTGCAGTCTCAGAACGCACTCGCTTTGCTGTACGAAATGCGTGATGAAAGAGTTTGTTAAGGACAGGCCCGGTTGTTTTCGCTTTTACAGCGTTACTATAGCATTCCTTAAGCTGTCCTAAAATTTCATTTTCGCCTACCACCATTGAGTCGAGCGATGAGGCAACTTCAAATAAATGCGAAACCGCTTCTTTGGAGTATTTCCGGAATACAAACTTTTCTGCATCGCTTTGAGGAATTGAAGATACCTCTTCAAAAAGCTCTAACAATATTTTCACCGCTCTTTCGGGATATCGCGATGCCGCATATGCTTCTACTCTATTGCATGTCGCCACATATACAACTTCTTCGACTCCGGCAATCAATGCTTGTTTGATGAAACGAAGGCGCGCATCGCCTTCGAGCGCAAAACGTTCTCGCATTTCAACCGGTGCAGTCTTGTGGCTTAATCCAACAAGAACCACCTCGCGTATTGGCTCAATGATTCCTTTCATATTACTTGAAGCTATGAAAGCCTGCCTCCCTGAAAAAATTTGCTACAACGAAAAGCGCACCTGCCACAATAAAGAGCACAATGGTAACAAGAGAAATGGTAGTCGCACCTGCTAATTTTTTTCTTCTAAGCAAATATACACAAAAAACGCAGAGCCACGAAATATACATCACAATTTCTTTAAAAGAAAATAAAAACAGAGTTTTGAAATTTATCCATACAAGGATTATCCCTAATACCAGCCCTATGCTTAAAAGGAAAAATGCCATTTGGGAAGCCCACGCGGTAAACGATTCAATCGATTCGAGGCTTGGCAATGACATCGTGCGCACGAGCGAAATCTTTCGTTTTAACTGGAAATTAAGATACAAGAAAATGATAGAACCAGCGCTCGCTAACAGGAAAAAAAGTTCCCCCGAAAGCGCAAATATCACGTGGAATGGCAAAAGATGGTTGGCAATTCGTGCATCCATTATTCTATTCGATGAAATTAATGGGAGGGAAAGGAGACTTATTATCGTTATGAAAGGAAGAACTACCGCTGCCACTGGAATCCAGTGCTTTCCCCATCGCGACAAATGGATGTAAATTAATAGTAAAATCAAAAATAACACCAAAAGATAAAGATGTCCCCAAATCGTGCGAGCAATGAGGATAAAATCGCGTAAGCCGAAAGGGAAATATCGGACTACCCCAGAAAAAACGAAAAAGAAAACACCCACATAAAAGAAAAATTTCAATAAAGTTTTAAAACGATCATTGTTTCCATGAAGTGCACACATTGCGCAGCACGCGGCAATGCCCATGCAGCAAATCGCGCTGATAAACAGAAGTATGTTCAAAAGGCCCATTACATTACCTGCGATCATATCTGACCTACATGCCCGCAATTGTTAGATGTATCCTGTAATCTTTTCTCCATTGCTTCTGACAATCCCTTTGCACAAAATCCTTCAAGCGTTTCCCATATATCTCCTATTCGATGGGGCTCAAGCGTCACCCAAATTGGGTGGTGCGTTTGGCTAATATAGCGCTGTACAAGTTTGAAATCAATTTTTCCTTTTCCAATTGGCCAGTGGAAATCTTTTGTGCCATCATTGTCGTGCAAATGAAAATGGCGCACGCAATTGCCAATTGTTCCCAGCCACTGTCGCAAACTTGTATTTGAAAATGCCATTACATGACCCACATCGAGGCAGGCGCCTACATTTTTTCCAGAAAATCTCATAAGCACATCGCGCATCGCTGTTGGAGTTTCCTCGTACACGTTTTCCAGTACCAACAAGGCACCAATTTTTTGAGCGTACGTTGCAAAAATTTCAATGTTTTCATTTATATGATGCAACCACTCGGAATATACAAATGAAAATCTCCTCTCTTCGTAATTAAGATGAATCACAACTAATTCTGGTTCAAAACGCTTTGCAATATCGAACGCCATTTTAAGTCTACTTGTTGCTGCTTTTCGCACCAGGGCATCGGGAGTCCCTAAAAAAATTTCCTGGAATGGCGCGTGAATTGTACGGCGAACCCTATTTCGATTTAACAATGAAGCAATTTGTTTGAATTGCGTTCTCCCAAAATGATACAGCGAGTTTAAATCGAGCACAATTTCGCAATTCATACGATACTGCTCCACCAGCTTCGCATACCGCGTTTCAAATTGGCTTGCCTTCGCAGTGATGAATACCTGCGAAAGAGCGTGAAGAATATTGTCGGATGGTCTCATGGCAATATTCGAATTTGCAGGCTTAATTGAATTCCTGTTAGCGTCAAGTGATTTCCATGTGTTGCGCTACCCGTTGAAAAAGAATGTTAAAAAAAATTTGACATAAAAAATACCTTTTCGTATTTTGGTAAGAAGATCGCGAGGTGGAGCAGCTGGTAGCTCGTTGGGCTCATAACCCAAAGGTCGCAGGTTCAAATCCTGCCCTCGCTAAAAGTGGCGGAGTAGCCCAGTTGGTTAGAGCAGCGGAATCATAATCCGTAGGTCGGGGGTTCGAGTCCCTCCTCCGCTAATGCGATAAAAACAAAAAGCGGATTGGTTTGCCGCTTTTTTTTATTTTATAAGATGATGAGGTTCGTCTTGAATAAAAAAATAAAATTTCTCCTTCGAATGAGTTTTTTAATAGCTTTTATTTCTATTACTAATGCAGTTTTTCCAGAAGATACCTCTGATGAATTTTTCTCACTTCGGTTTGGTTATGTTTACGGGTATGCAAAAGCCGATTTTTATGGTGAGCTGCATAAAACCCCTCTTTCGGGAGTAAAATTTGGTATATATAAGGGATACTTTTCAAAATCGCATCCAAATCTTGAATATGGGATAAGCATTTCATATTTCATATTCAACAACAGATTCAATCTCACACCCGATCTTAATCCATTACCCGAACAAGTCACAACAATGCCATTCGAACTCAATGTCCGCCTTGAAGGATTATTATTAATGGCGTGTGGTGGGTATTCTATTCAAATACGCAATGTTAAGATAGGTTCAATTCTTGAAATAGGCATAGCCCGTCTTTTTGAGGAAATTAACTGGGAAATTATTACTACAAGCACTCCAATTGATGGTCTTGTATGGACCGATGTCACACGAGCGACTTTTAAAGTACTGCTTTTCGTGCAATACAAAATAACCGAACGTATTTATTGTGGAATATACAGTTCTACGATGCCATTTCCCCTTCGCACTCGATTGGTTCATGACGAGAGCAATAGTGAAATTAGCCTGTGGAAGATGGAATCAATATTTGGCTTTGGTATCGTTCTCACCCTCTTTTAGTTTGTCAGATCGGTTATCCATCGATAAATCATTATTAAAGCTGTCATTTTTTTAGTTTTCGGTATGAAAACCATGAGTAAAGGCACGCTAGCAAAAGGACGCCGATATCATCGATCCAACCGATTGGACCTAAAAGATCGGGAATGATATCGATTGGCACAATGGCATAGATAATTCCTGCAATAAGAAGCACAAGCGATATAATAAATCGACGTTTGAGAGCGCTTCTCGTTTGTTCGCTCTGTTCAATTTGATTCATCCGTTGCCTCCCTATCGTTGAGATGTGGGATTATTTGGGATACAAAAGAAAAAAATCAATCCTTTTCCTTCTCATGCGTTTTAAGATTATAATAAAACCCACGCCTGTTACTTGTAGCAGGCGTGGGGAAAAACACAATTCTATTTTTCAAATGTAATTTCAATTTTACGAGGCTTTACTTTTTCGCTCTTAGGCAAGGTAATTGTCAAAATTCCATTGTCCAGCGATGCGTTAATCGCAGAACCATTAATATTATCGCCTACACGAAATTTTCTTTCATAGTTGTAGAGGCGATATTCCGAATAGGTGAGCGTCCCTAAATCTTCCCCATTTTCTTTCACAATTCCTTTAATCGTTAGCTCATCGTTATCGAGAAGAATTTCGATATTGTCCTTCTCAACGCCCGGCATTTCGCATTTAAGAATAAACGCATCATCGGTTTCGTATATATCGACTGGTGGCAAAAGCACCACTTCATTTTTTCCCTTAATTTTTCTCCTTTCGTTCATCATGGCGTTACCTCCTATTTTATTTCAATCCTGCGTGGCTTTGCTTCTTCGCTCTTTTCAAGCTTGATGATGAGCACCCCATTTTTCATCGTCGCTTGCACTTTCGATGGATCTACGCGATACGGTAGGCGAATAGATTTTTTAAATTTTCCGAAGTGACGTTCTTTTCGAATATATGGTCGCTCCACATAATCTGCCTTCTTTTCCCCTTCAAGTACAAGGCTATTCTCTACAAGATGAATTTCCACATCCTCAGGCTTAACGCCGGCAAGAAGCGCCTTAATAGCAATATGATCTCCTTTTTCATAGAGATTTACATACGGCATATCATATTTTCTTCCATAGGTTGAAAGCTCGTCAAAAAATCTATCGACAGCATTCCGAAAATTTAACAAATCATCAAACACATCATACGTGGTAAACATCGCACACCTCCTATTTTACCTCGATATTAATTTTACGCGGTTTTGCACTCTCATCTTTTGGAATCTCAATTTGAAGCACCCCTTTTTTGAACGAAGCGCGGATTTTATCGGTTTTAATACCATCCGGCAAACTAATGGCACGTCGGAATGAACCAAAACGACGCTCTGAAACCACATATCTCGTATTTTTATCTTCCTCGTGCCGTTCTTCCTTCTTTTCGCCCTCAATCACAAGGACGTTGTTTTCCAATGTAACTTTGAGATCTTTTTCATCGATGCCTGGTATTTCTGCCTTCACATGAATTGCTCTTTCGTCTTCGACTACATCGACTGAAGGCGACCATTCAAATTCAAACATTGAGGTAGGAGTGAGAGAAAAGAAATCATCGAACAAATTATCCAATTTTTTTCGAAATACATCCAACGATGTCGTCGTATCTTTGTTGTGCTTTCTCAATGCCCATTTCATTGCACACCTCCTATTTTTCTCATTATTAGCACTCTATATTAGTGAGTGCTAATATAAATATATACATAAAAACGCAATTCGTCAACAGGACAAAAAATTTTTATTTTAAATCATGTGATCACAATTTTAGGATATGAGAAAGCGGATCCCATATCGCGGAAGGAATTTTTCGCGGAGGCCCATAAAAACCGAGTTGTTCGTGCTTATCGCCATGAAAATCGCTTCCACCAGAAATAGCTAATCCGTATTTTCCAGCAAAATCGAGCAAATGTTGTATAAAATCATTTTCGTGCATCGTCGCGTATACTTCAATACCATCAATTCCCTTTTCGCGAAACCGCAATAGTTCATAGTCCAATTGCCGATATCCGCTCACATTCAAAGAAACGGGATGAGCCACTATTGCTTTTCCCCCTGCATGTCGAATGAGGGCGATTGCTTGTTCGAGGGTAATTTTTTCTTTTTTGACATACCCTGGTTTTCCTGGCACAAGATATTTTTTAAATACATCCTCTATATTTCGCGCATACCCATGCCGTACCAAAACTCTCGCAACATGCGGGCGTCCAATTGATTCCCCTCCCGCCTCTGCAATGATCTCTTCTTCCCGGATATAAATTCCATGTTTTTTTAAATCATTTACGATCCGCGTAATGCGGGTACTTCTTTTTTCTTGCAAATCGTTGATCGCCTCAAGGAGCATATCATCGCGATGATTAATATTCATGCCTAACAAATGAAACGACCCATTTTCATAGTCAATACTAAACTCAACAGATGGAACTAAAACAATATCTTTTCCCGCCGCATATTGGATTGCGCTCTCTAATCCAGCAACAGTATCGTGATCTGCGATCGCCAGCACTCGACACCCTATTTCCACTGCGTAATCAATAAGATCTTTCGGGCTAAAAATTCCGTCTGAAGCAGTTGTATGCGTATGCAAATCGATTAACCATTGCGAATCAATTAATTCGTTAATGTTATTCTCGATTTTCATCTCTTTTTTCCCGCATTGAGCTGTGCATTCAAATAATACCGCACACATCTCCACCGTTCAACGATGTACATAAAAAAGTCAAATATTTCGGCAAAAAATCTTCTTTGAACTCGATTTAGTCGACATTATACGGTATCGATATGAAATATTGAAAAATTTGAAAAACCAAAAATTCTCATACGAGTTCAAAGGTGTTCAAAGAGAAAATGACGTAATTGACTCATTTAACTTCTCGTCGTTTATCACAATTGACCGATTACCTCCAAAAACAAACTTTCGCAGATTTCAATTTTTAAAATAAGATCAGCCAATTGGGAATAAAACACCAAAACAATTTTCAATAAAATTGAACAAAGATTTAATATGCGTGCCATATTTGTTGCTCTTTTTACCTTATAATTCTTTTAATATTAACCGCTGCGAAATTTTTATAATTTACTTTCTGATTGGAATAATTTTTCGAAAAATTGTTGCCGCAAATACAATGCGCATTATTTGAGTACCTTACTTTTGTGCATCGGACATCGCAATTGTGGAGGGAAAAGAATGTTTGCAGGAATTGACATTGGGGGAACCAATATTAAAGCTGTGATTACCAACCGCGAGGGATTGATATTAGCCAGCGGAAAAGAACGAACTCCTAAGACCGCGGAAGAAATTAACACGGCGATAGTGAATTTACTTCAAAAAATGTTAGAAAAAAAGGGGTTCAGGATTACCGCTCTCAATTCAATTGGCATTGGTGCCGCAGGGGCAATCGATGGGAAAAAAGGGATCATAATTACGAGCCCAAATATACAAGCATGGAAAAATTACCCATTAGCCCCAATAATTGAAAAGAAAACAGGTGTCCGAACTTTCTTAGAAAACGATGCAACCGCGGCAGTGATAGGCGAATGGTGGATCGGCCACGGGAAAAAGTTTAAAAATTGGATCATGCTCACATTAGGCACTGGCATTGGCGGTGGCGCTGTTATCGATAACAAAGTGTACACGGGTCAATCGGGCAGTTCTATGGAAGTGGGACATCTTACAATCGATTATAAAGGGAAACAATGCCCCTGTGGGAATAGAGGATGTTTCGAACGATATGCATCGGCGACTGCTCTTGTAGAAATTACCAAAGGGAAGCTGAAAAAAAACAAATCATCGCTCCACGAACGAATAAAAACGGCCGATTTAACCGCACGCATGATATTCGAAGAAGCAAAAAGGGGCGATAAAATCGCGCGCGAGGCATTTGACGAAGTTGGTTTTTATTTGGGAATTGGGTTAGCGGGATTGGTAAATATCTTCAATCCCGAAGCAATTATCCTCGGTGGCGGGCTATCCCGCGCTCATCAGTTTCTTCTCCCCATTGCAAAAAAGGTCGTCGCCGAGCGCGCACTCCCAGGATTAAAGGACAACGTGAAATACTTAATAATAAAAAATGAAGACAAAACCCCTGCATTAGGCGCTGCAAAAGTTGGAATTGATTCTGTAGGAATTTAATAAACTTCATCAACATGTTAACAGTACGGATTTTCCCAACCTCTATTTCACAACGCATCAATGGCTTTTTCCACGAAGAACCGATTTTTCCCGAGAGCTTTCTGTTATGGCCATCCCAATGGAAGCTCTGCATCCCTTTCCTCCTTCCCACAACAGAATATGATGCGCATATTAATCGCGAAGAAAGAGAATCTATTATAATCATTGACGAAGGTGTCTCTCGAGTATTTTTAATTGAAACACCCTATGCAGATGAGACCGTTGAACTCACCATCGATGCGCACAATGCATTTGGCGACGGCAAACATCCCACCACTGAGCTGTGCATACATTTGCTTGGAGAAATAATTTCTGCATACTCTTTACAAATGCGTTCGTCGATGCGGCTTATCGATGTTGGAACGGGAAGCGGAATTTTAGCACTATTCGCATATAAATGCGGGATAGGACATGTCGATGCAATTGATATTGTCGATGATGCGGTGCAATGTGCTACCCAAAATGCCGCCGCAAATCAGTGCAAAATTAATCTTTATTGCTGCGATGTAGCGCACTTTTCTTTTCAAAGTCCGTATGATATCGTTACCGCAAATCTAGTTACAGGCGTTTTTCTGAAAAATGCTTCTGCCATTTGCAACTTCATCAAACCAAAAGGAGTCCTCATCGCAAGCGGCATAAGCAGCAGCAGCGCTTCAAAAGTTGCAGATTGTTTTTCCCAACAAAATCTTAAAATCAATAAGATGGTATTCTGGAAGGGGTGGACTGGATTTATGTGCACAAAACTCAACGGGGTACAAAAATAATTGTGCGATTCGACAACAGCCACCCATCTTTTGCGCGCTTTCCTTCAAGATAACGGATAAAATCCGCATTGCCACGAACAATGCCATCGGGCTTCCCTGTGTTCCTTTTTACAATCGTTGCTTCGAATTCAAGGGTTCTACGAAGATAGCGATTCCCCTCATGATCTTTTAATTCCTTTGACTGGGATATCTCGTCAACCTCGGTTGTCATTATCTCTGCCAAATAATACTCGCGATACATTTCGCGAAAAACTGCTTCTTCTTTCGGATAAGCTTCGCAGGAAGCATATTCGCGATAATTCAATTGTTGGATTGCTCTCGCCCATTTTTGAAGCACATAGTTCGGTTCAACGAATCGACTTTCATCCTTACACTGGACAACAAAACACACAAGAATACCCATCAACAAAAATGAACACATATGGGTACCGATGATTCGATTCGCCATATCGCAATCACTTCACCCTTTCAGGTTTTACTTTTCCTGCTCTGGTATCGAACGCATTTTGAAGCTCGGTATTTCCTACCTTGCATCGGCCGAGCGTAAATTTATTTGTAATCTCACGAACTCCGCATGCGCGGCAAAAAAATACAATGCTCGCATTCTGTTCTGGAAATGCTTCCACATATCGTGAACCACAATTGCGGCAAAATATCACAGACACGTAATTAGACATCGCTTAATCCGAATGAATTTTTAGCGCAATTACCGATATATCTTCCTTCACTTCAACGCCTTCCGTAAATTCATCAGCGAAGGAAAACAGCGCATCGACAATCGTCGTCGCTGTCCCCGTCGTTTTACTTAAGAAATCCATCACTCGCTTTAACCCAAGCTGTATGCCATTTCGATTTTTCCGGGCAACGAGCCCATCGGTGACAATGACAAGCGCATCGCCTTTTTTGAAATTTATCTTTACTTTTTTAAAATCTCTTTTTGAGCCATCCAGCGATTTTCCACCAATCTTAATATACCGCGCAACACCATCGCGAACCAAAATCGGATAGGCAATACCGGAATTTACAAAACTGATCGATTTTTCGTTAAGAGTAAAAAGTCCGTAAAAAAGCGAAACTTGCCGTATTGCACCTATGCGATTTTTTATTAGCGCATTTATGCGCGAATGAACAAATTCAGGGGTCAATCCTCCAATGGTCGCAAGGCTTTTCACAGCTCCATTTATAATCGATGCTTGCAACGCTCCCGGGATCCCCTTTGTGTGGATATCGCCTAGCGTGATCGCCAAGCGATTATCAAAAAAATAAATATCGTAAAACTCTCCGCCGACCTCCCTCGCTGAAACAGATCTCGCTGAAAGCGAATATTCCTTTTCTTCTACGCGTATCTTTGGTAGCAATGAATGGTGGATCGAATGCGCAGCAGCGAGCTCATTTTTAATGCGCTCTTCCTCTATTGCATTTTGAAAAAAAATTGCATTCTGTACTGCTAATGCAGCCTGATTTGCAAACGCGTTGAAAAGCACCACGTCGTCATCATCGAATCCAGATTTGTTAGTTGGATTGATCGCTTGAATTACGCCCAGAAGCTTTCCTTTAAATAAAAGCGGTGCACAGAGTATTGATTTAGTAACAAACCCCGTTTTTTTATCGAAATTAGGATCAAATCGCGGATCGCTGTACACATCGTTTATGTAAACCACCTTACGGTGTTCTGCCACCCACCCCGCAATCCCTTGTCCAATTTTTACTCGATATTTTTCCTGAAGTTCTTTTCCCGCTTCACCTAGTGCAACTTTAAACACAAGATCATGCGTTTCCTCCTCATAGAGCAAAAGCGTGCTTGCCTCCGTTTCCATAATCTCTTTAATGATTTCCATAATAATATATAAAAGTTTCCCGATATCGAGCGTGGAATTGATAATACTGTTTATTTCCACAAGTTTACTTAAGTTGTGAAGCTGCCGTTCAAGGTAATCAAGTTTTTCGGGCGTCACTAATTCAGTTTCCATCGAAAATCAAAAACCTCAAGAATAACTTAATGAAAAATTAACTTTAAATTTAAAAAAGTTTAACTTAGAATTTAAAATAAGCGTTAAATAAAAATCCTTTTGACAATGAAGTATAAATAAAAATACGCAAGGCGAAAAAGCCTCCCGATTCGCCATGGGCGCGTAATTATTCTATAAAACCAATCAAGACCTCTTTCCATAAAAAATGCAGGTGCTTTTTTAATTTCCCCCGAAATGATATCTATGCTTCCTCCCACGCTGATGAAAACAGCATTTTTAAATTCGTTTTTAACTTTGTAAATCCATTTTTCTTCTTTCGGAAAACCGAGTCCTACAAATATTATATTTGCCTGAGATTTTCGCATTGCTTCCACAACAGATTTTTCGCGCTCTGGGGTGAAATATCCGCCATGGCGCCCTACAATGCGGACCTCGGGAAATGATTTTTTTATGTTTAAAAACGCTTTTTCGGTTATCTCAGGTTTTCCTCCTACCACAAAAATTGTATAATCCTTTATTTCCGAAATGCGCACGAGATCCATAAGAAAGCTTATAAAATGAATTTTTTCTTTCAATGGATTTTTAATCATGCGCGATGCCCACATCAACCCACCACCACACGGAAGGCGCAAATCAGCTTTGCTTGCAATTAATCCAAGATCGCTATTAGCGCGTATTCGCAAAATTTTATACGGATTGAGTGCCATCACATGATGAATGCCACCGCTTTCGATCATTTTCATCACCTTCACCACCGCCTGAGCACGGGTAAGGTTATCTACCCCAACTCCCATTAAATTAATCATTTTAACATCATCGAGTTTCACTTGGTTATACTCAAGAATAAGATCGCGTTCCTCTTTGTACGAATCGTAGTACACCGCGTCTTTGGACATTGTGTTTTTCCTCCTAATAATTATACGCTGATTTGCAAAAATTATAGAATTATTCCTCGCACTGTTTAATTGCGCAAAACTCGCCGCACATCGAACATTGATCATTCTGTGAAGGAATTTCCAATCTCATCTTCCGCGCCTTTGCACCATCAAGAGCCAAACGAAACATCGCTTCCCAATCTCGTTTTTTTCGCGCTTTCGACATTTCATTGTCCAATTGGATGGCATCGCTGCGCCTTTTCACAAGATCTCCCGCATGAGCGGCAATCTTTGAAGCGATTACGCCAACTCGCACATCCTCGACTGTGGGAAGGCGAAGATGTTCGGCGGGAGGGACGTAGCAAAGGAAATCAGCACCGCTAGCGGCAGCAATTGCCCCGCCAATAGCTGAGGTAATGTGATCGTATCCTGGTGCGATATCGGTCACCAGCGGTCCCAACACATAATACGGCGCCCCATCGCAAAGCGTTTTTTCCAATCGCATGTTGTCAGCAATCAAATCGATCGGCATATGGCCAGGACCTTCAATGATGACTTGAACTCCTTTCGCTCGCGCGCGGCGCGCTAATCTTCCCAATATCAGCATTTCATGCACCTGTCCGCGATCGCTTGCATCGTGTATTGCCCCCGGGCGAAGGCCATCGCCAAGGCTAATTGCAACATTGAATTCCGCCAAAATATCGAGTATTTCGTCAAAATGCTCGTATAGCGGGTTTTCTTTTTTATTGTGAGCAATCCAGTGCGCGATGATAGAACCACCGCGGCTTGTAATACCCAATATTCTTTGCTGGGAAGCAAGCGATTCAAGCGCCCCTTTTGTAACGCCTGCATGAATGGTCATGTAATCCACTCCATCCTCTGCCTGACGGCGAACCACCTTCAAAAAATCGTCTATGGTCATTTCCATAATCGATCGATTTGCTTTTCGCATTTCCACCGCTGCTTCATAAATCGGAACCGTTCCTAAAGGAATAGGAGAAGCTTCAAGAATGCGACGCCGGAATGCGGTAAGATCTCCTCCTGTGGACAAATCCATTACGGTATCGGCACCGCTTTCGATGGCTACTTGAAGCTTTTCCATTTCTACGTTTATATCAAAAAAGTCGGGCGATGAACCGATGTTCGCATTGACCTTCGTAAACAAACCCTTTCCAATTGCAAGCGGAGCTATTGAATGATTTTTATTTTTAAGAACAACAATGCTCCCTTCGCGGATACCCTCTTCGAGATGAGCAAGAGTAACTTTTTCTCTTTCTGCAATGCAAACAAGGTCGTCCCTGCTTACAAAATTTTCTACGTGCATTTTCATATCGATACCCATAAGCTACCAAACCTCGCACAACATTAACCGTTCGTCCGTTGCTGGTCCACAATGCAAATTTACAAGATTCGCATCCTCATTTTCCCTCATCTTTCACACCCAATTCCAATTATCATGAACTGCCAATGTGCATTTTCGAGCATGAATCGGAATGGAATTCGTGTCAATACAAAAAATGAATTGAAATATTCGCGGTATATGGTAATTTCGCTTAATTGAAATTACATTTGATATTGCAATTTTAGGAAATCCATGAACAGATTAAATGAAGTTGTACGATATATCGAATTCGATCGAAATCATAACTTCACCATCGAACCGTCATCCCGCACTGAAACCGTCCTTGAGCGATTGTTCGATGTCATACACACATATAACCCGTCAATTATTGTCAAAATAGGGATTGGAAGAGGTGAAATTCTCACTCCGCTTTTAAAAAATTCCAGTGCGCGCATTGTAGTCGTTGAACCTTCGATACATGAAATTAAAAAATTTTTACAAAGACCTGACATACATCTCTCCCAGCACTTCAACATCATTGCCGGCGACATTCACAGCTTTCCTATCGATTATTACAAAGCTGATCTGATAATATCGATCGATCACCTTAATCTTTTCGATACGAGCCGTTGCCTCGACGAATTTAAACGGGCACTCAATTTTGATGGCATTTTATTTTTTGCAGGTGTCGTTTTGCGCGATGACGACATCGAAGGCATCTATGACGATTTCATGCGCACGCTGTGCCCTCTGCATACCGACTACTACCTTACCGAAGATTTCAAGACGATAATGGGATTAAAGGATTTCACATTCATCAAAAGTAGCATTGCTTCTTTCCAGAGAGATTTAAAAGTTGCGTTTAACCACTGCGAAAATTTCTTTGGGACAGAGATATGCACCCATGCGCGGCAATTTTTAAATGAGCATAGAGATTCATTCAAATTGCTCTATGGGCTCACCGAAGACGAAATCATCACAGAACCTTATTTTATGGGAGTTTTTAGGCGAAACAAACCAACAGCCCAACAATAACAATTACCATCACGAAACAGTCATAGAGAATACCTCGATTTTTTTGACATACAATCAACAGTGCTGGATATAGCCCACTTGTGCAATGATTCTAATGTATCACAAAAAAATGCCTTTATTTGAAAATATACTCCATCACACAATCGCAATTACCTTTCAAAAGAAAAAAACATTGTAAAAACAATTTTCTTCGTAAAACCCTTACCCGCGAATGAATGACAACTGATCACATAAATTTTCATGCACGTTACAAACTTCAAGCTTCTGGATGGGATGCTATCTCCAATACTGAAAATATTTTATACTTATGGATGGAACACGTTTTAACCGCTCTTATTATGAAAAAAAGATTTCCAAACGATTTAGATTTTTTCACACAGCGCATTCGCACCACAGTTGCGCGATGCATAACATCTTCCATGCGTTAAAAAACCTTTCGATGTTGCAATAAATATCTAAGCAAAAGATTTTACGCTCATTATTATCAAAGTTTTAAAAGTAGATTTTGCAAACGATCACATATATCACCACTACAATATCGTTCAAAACGAAAAAGGATACGACATAGACAACGTAGACAATATTCTTTGCAAAATCAACTGTTATTATTGGAAAGGATAATCCGATGATGAGTTTGTTGTAAACATAATATGGAAATGTTGCAATATCTTTGGGAAAAATTCTTGCTGCCACTCATTAAAAAACAACCATTACTAATGTAAAGTTGCTTATGCGGTTTGAAAGCATTTCCAAAAGAGTTGTTGCGCAAACTAAAAATAATCGATTTGAATTTCCTAAAGTTTTTCGAACACGAGTATCCGCTTTTTAATTGATCAAATTGCCAATCTGTTTTGCAGCGATAAATAAAACAATGCGATCATATAATAAAAGAGCCGACATATTGTCGGCCCTTGTGGATTATCCCAAAATACAAAAGCAAATAAATACTGTTCATTCCACTGGCGTTGTTCTTTCGGCATCTTTCGGTTGGTCGCAGCCTGATTCTTTCTCACCTTGCACTTTTTTGTGCGCACCACCTTCCAACGGAACTTTGAGACGCCACCCAGGATAGATGAGATGCGGATTTTGTATAAGCTCCTTATTTGCTTCATGAATCATCGACCATTTCTTCCCATCACCATAATACTTTTCCGCAATTCGCCACAAGCAATCGCGCCGCTCTGGGATGTAGCGAACCACATAAATGGTATAACCGCGTTCGAGATCGATTTCTCTTTGGCTTTTCTTTATTTCCTTTGTAGTTTTCTCTTTTTCCCCCACTCCCGCCTTCGCGATGTCCTGCGAACGGGCATTTATGACCAACAATGAAAGCCGCTTTGAATCCGAAGCTGCAGTGATTGCATCATCGTATTTTGCCCTCTGGTGAAATTCCTGTGCGCTCTTTAACGACTCCCGCGCGAGAGCTAAATCGGTTCCCGCACTTGCCACATTGGGAGATTTTTCCGCTTTATCAAGATACATTTGCGCTTCTTTAATCGCCGCATCTGAGCTTCCCTTCATCGCGCGAACGAGCGCTTCATCAGCATTGATTTTTGCAACCTCAATCGCAGCAAACCCCTGTTTTAAATGCAATTTGGCAAGGGAATCCGATGCAATCGAGACATTTTCTTCCGCAAGTTTCAACTGTTCGGGCGCATAGGTAAGCGCATTGTATTTTTTCGCTCTATCAATCGTCGCGTTGACATCAGCAATTGAATTTCCAAGAATTCCTTTTTTACCCAAAGCGATGTCGCGAGCCTTTTTTGCCTCTACATCTGCAGCAGAAGCAGTGAGATGTGCATTGTAAAAATCTTTATCTTCAAACTTTTTGTTCGCATCCTTTATGCCATCAACTGCTTTCTGGTATTCGAATCGAGCAAGGTTTTCCGCATATGCATCGGTCGCTTCTTCTAAGCTTTTCTCTGCAGTACTTATGGAATCCTTTGCCAACAATGGAACTGCCTTTGTATACGCTTCCTCGGCTTTTATTCGCGCAGCATTTGCTTGTTTTGCCGCATTCTCTTGGTCATCCTTCATCACAAAACTGTGCGACTCCATAAGCCCCTTTCGCGCAGCAGTTATTTCCTCAAAAGCATATCTATCTGCCTTAACAGATTCAGCCTTACTAATGGCTACTTTGGCATCTGCCATTTCGCGAATTGGTACTTTTTCCCCACAGGCAACAATTGAAAAGAGAAACGCTCCTCCACAAAAAAGATATGCAATGATTTTCACTACTTTCATAATTAAACTCCTTATTTTTTTAAGGATTTTGACAAACTCCCTCACTTAGAAAAATAAAATCGTTTTATATAGCGCATTGCACTGCGCGATATAACTATTTATTAAAAGAAGCTATTGCATCTTCTTCCGAATCATAAATTTCAAAAAAGGATGTTAACTTTGTAAGCTCAAAAACTTTCCGTACCGATGCGTACACATTAATAATTTTAAGGCCACCCTGATACTTTTTAAGATTCGAAAGGCTGGAAATGAGTGCCCCTATTCCCGAAGAATCTATATACGATACTTTTTCAAGGTTTATAACGACATTATATTTTTTTTCTTCAATAAGCTTGTTTATAATGTCCTTAATTTCAGGGGCATTGTACAGGTCAATTTCACCAGTAATATCGAGCAAAACAATGTCATCTTTCGTTCTTTTATTTATATCCATCCCTTCTCTCCTCCGGAGAATTAAATCGCAGTGGAAAATTTAATTTATACACAGATTTCTATCAAGCATAATTTTTTTTAAATTACCCCCAAATATCAAATATCACTTGTTTTAATTATACCGAGCTATCTATTTATAAGCCTCGTACATCATAACAAATGCAATTTTCATGTCAAGATAATTTCACGGTATTTTCCAGCGTGTGAAAACTCAGTTCGCTTGCGAATTCGGATTAGTTGTTGATTTTTGTATTCTGCAAAATTGCAACCATTTGAGCAACAGTTTTCCCTATGAACTCTGCTCCTTCTAAAAGCCCTTTATACAGATACAATGAACGTCGGGCAATCTTTTCCTCATTGCCCATTTCACTATCTTCCCCTTCAACATCATGGCCTTCCATAATGGTGTGAACGACTTTTTGTATCGCAAGCCCAATCATATCGGCAAGCTTTTTTCTGGTCTCAATGAAATTGTCGATCTCATCGAGCTTTTTGACAATATACGAAATTTTCGCCCCATCGCGAACAGAAGCTTTCATTTGAGTTACCAGTTCCTCTGCGAAATGTACCGCTCGTTTCAAGACGGGCAAAAGCTCATCGATTTGTCGGGATATCCCAATGCACTTGTCGTGAATATGCGCGCGCGCAGGAATTTTCCTTTGCTCCTCAAGTGCATGCTCATATAATAGGTTTATTTTTTGCCACAAATCTTTCGAATCGCCAAAATCGATGCATTCTTCAGAACAATGTTTTACCCCCTTGATGCGCGCGCCCGCTCTCGTCGCATTCACAAGCCCAGGATCGTTTCTCCTTTCAAACCACGATAAAAATATCATCATTTTTTGATTTGTATGCACCTTGCGTCCATCAATGCCATCAACAAAAATTTTGGGCAACGCAGTGAGTTGTTTTCGATTGAACATTTCAGGAGTAAAAAATCTATTCGTGCGAATGTGAACCTGCTCATCTAAATGCGATCCCTTCGCATGGGCATAACCTCCCGTAAATGCCAAATCCTGCCCCACCAGCACTATGGGATTGGCTTTTAACTTTCGTGCAAAATCGTACGCATTCGTAGAAACCGATCCCCCATGGGCAATCTCCCCACCATCGCCACAAATTTCATCGATCCACTTCATCATGGGAAAAGCAGTGGCCGCACGCACCTTTCTCCCTTTAAAAAGTTTGAAGACAGACGGATGCGATGATGGATCCGCAACGAGAATCGTATCGGTAAGCGAATCGCCTTCAAAATAGCGCGCATTGATGGATTGCGGATCTACTGTGAGGCAAAAATGAGGTTCTACGCCATTTTTTATTAATATTTTATACGCTGTATCAACAGCGATGACGATCGCTTTCGTAGAATTCACTTTTATAAATGGAATGCTTTCCAACAGCGATGGTCCTGCTGAGACGACAATTGCAGGAATGCCCTCAAATGCACCAAAGAAAAACGTAGCCCGCGGTAAATCTGTTAAAAATCCCACATTGCGCGCCACGTTGCGCATCCAAACTTTTTCAAACTTGGCAAGCGTGGCAATATTCACTTCCTTGGTTGAAAGATACGAACGCGCAATGCGAAGGAGATTTGAATAGTATTCGGGATCGGTCTGATGCATTCCTCTATGCAAAAGAAAACTTGTACGGCGAGTTGCTTTTCCACGCAATTTTTCAGCCACATTTTCTTCTGAGGGATTGATGAGTAGCAAAAGCCTTGGATCGCGAAAAATGCGTTCCAAATCCCGATGTTCACATGCCTTCTTCACTATTAATGGATTTTTTTCCATTACCAACACTGCCGCATCCTGCGAGGCGCGGTTTAGAATCTCTTCGATGTGATACGCAAAACCAAAACCCGAAATCACCACAAGATCAAAATCCATTGTAGTGAGCTCAGCGCAAAACCGCGTGGCTTCTTTTACCGGATCAACTCTGCTATGAATTGCAAGAATTCTTCCTTCTTTTCGGATTTCGGGTACTGGTCCGTTCTTTGCTTGTATTACAGTTATACTTCCGTCATCAGCACATAATTCGATTAACCGTGCAAGCGCTTCATCCTTCAATTGAAGCGCGCGAATGTTTTTTTCAAACAACGCGTTCATTCTTCTTTTAAATACAATTTTATTCTTTCCCGCTGTGAAAGCTTAGTACCCGCCGGCGGTACTTGATAATAGACTCGTCCAGTTCCATGCCACGAAGGAGTAAGCAAAAACGTCTTGCGAATATGCGAAACGAGGCGAACAGATTCGGCAAGCGTTAAACCTGAAAAGTTCGGCATTGTAGACCCATCAAATAAAACTTTTTCCTTTTTTTCGGCTATTTTTTCATTTTTCATGACAACGGGATGTGCGATTCCAATATACGGCAATATTCGCTCCGCAACCTGTGCAAACACTGGCGCTGCTACAGCTCCCCCAGAGGCACCCGATGGTTCATCGAGCACCACAAGGATGCACACATCTGGATTTGGGTAGGGCGCAAGGCCAACAAAAAGCGCTGTTTCCCTACCGGGATCATACCCACCGCCAGGACGAGACTTTTGTGCAGTGCCCGTTTTCCCAACTACAATATAAAATGCAATTGCTGCTCGCTTTCCAGTACCGCTTTCCACTGCCACCTTCATCATCGAAAGGAGCCTGCGCGCGGTCCCTTTCGAAATGACAGCACCTTTTGAACGAGGATAAAAAGTACGCAGTACACTTCCATCGCTTCTCTCGATTTGTTCAACAATCGTCGGAACCATGTACACACCCAAATTTCCGATTGCGGAAAACGCGGCTGCTAATTGCAGCGACGTAACCGAAATTTCTTGTCCAATGGCCATCGAATACTTGGATAACCCTGACCATTTCGACAGAGGGCGCAATATTCCTTCCGATTCCCCTGGCAATTCAACGCCGGTACGCATGCCAAATCCAAACTTACGGAGAAAATCATACATCGATTGCTTTTGAACCTGTTTCATCGCCTGTATCATTCCCGCGTTGCACGAATGTTTGATGATATCAACCAAGGAAACATGCCCATGGACGCCAATGCAATTTATCACTGTATCTGCAATTTCGACTTTCCCTTCGCACAAATATCGTTGATCCAGGGATGGGAAAAGTTCCAAAAGAAGCGCCATGGCAATTATTTTAAGGGTAGAACCTGGCTCAAAAGAATCGGTTACTGTATAATGCTGTCGTTGGCGCGGCGTTGACAATTCATAATAATTTGGATCAAACGTGGGATATTTCCCAATCGCCAAAATCTTTCCCGTCTTCACTTCCATGACAACCACCACGCCTTGAGTAGCACCTGTTCGAATCACCGCATCGGCAATTGCAACTTCGGACTGATGTTGTATGAAACGATCAATGGTGAGCGCAATCGAACATCCCGATGCAGTCGTATCGATCGAAGAGCCTTCTTGTAGGGTGAGAATATCGTTAAATTTATACTCGATCCCTTCCAGCCCTTTGCCATCAACGCCGACAAACCCAAGAATATTCGATGCGAGGCTTCCCGACGGATAAACGCGCTGCATTTCTTTGCGAAATGAAACTCCCTCAAGCTTCAGTTCCCTTATTTTCGAAGCAGTTTCTTCACTTACTTTTCTTCGAATCCACACAAATTCCTGCTCACTTTTTAAGCGCTGTTCGAGAATATCTCGAGAAATGCCAAGATAGCGCGATAAGGCTTCTGCTGTTTTAATGGGATCTTTTACCTTTTTCGGATGGGCATAAATGGATTCTCTCTCCACGCTAATTGCAAGAATATATTTATTTCTGTCAAAAATGAGCCCCCGTCTCACATTCTCAGATGGCGAGGAAAGGAGAATTTTACCTGAAAAATGAAGCTGATACACCGCAATCGAAAGGTACACTGCACTCACGACGATGAGAATTCCGGCAAGGTATACCCTTCCATGTATTCTCTCGCGGCGCATTTGAGTTTAACGAATAAGCCCAAACCTCAGCAGAAAGAAATCGCGGCGCGTGGACATATTTCCAAATATTACCTGCGAGGTATTCCAGTATCGCACAAATGCGCGCCCCCGCACGCGTTCGATAGGAACATACCCAAAACATCTTGAATCCTGGGAATTTGTGCGATTATCGCCAAGCACCAAAATATGTCCGGGTGGAACTCTTCCCTCAATGGCGCGCCTGCAATTGCGATAATCGGTACAGTTGGATCCTGAAATGCGCGGGCACTTTACATAAGGTTCTTCTAATTTTTGACCGTTCACGTAAACCGTGCCATCGGTTTCATCAATATGAAAAATATCACCTTCCACTGCAATGCAGCGCTTAATAAAATCGCGTTCCTCTTCATCCGGTGGACGGAATATCACAATATCGCCGCGTTTGATTTTTCGAAGACCCGGCAGGCGAATTTCCTTTTTCATCCCTAAAAGGCGTGGAAAAATCGGGCCAAAGGTAATTTTTTCCGATAATAGATGGTCACCAACCAGAAGTGTATCTTCCATCGAACTGGTAGGAATATAATACGGCTGAATAATAAACTGCCGTATGTGCATTGCAAGAATAAGTGCGACAATCACCGCATCAAAAATCTCGTATATTTTATGAAATGTGCGCGTTCGCCTCGGCGCAAGGTCCTGGAATAAGCTTACAAATGCCGTTTTCTCCTCTTTTGGAAACACATTGAAGGGAAAAACTGTTTTCGCATATCGCTCGCGCACAATTAAATTACCTAAAAGATTTATTTCGCAATACGTAATGTTCTCTGCTTGATGAAGGTACTTTCGATTTTTTAACCGGAATTCAATACCCTTTGGGCTCACAACTACTTCACAACCTTTGTATTTTATAAATTTTAAAATATCGTTTACAATTCTAAAAAAGAATATCATTGAGATAAATGCACCGCTAAAATAGATAATTTTGTAAGCCCATTTGATATCCAGCGATGCCGCAATGAAAAGAGTCGAATATAGTAAAATTATTAATTTTGCAATTCGCACTGCAAAAAATTTCCAGGCAGCAAAACCTCCAATGGGTTTAAAAATCCTTTCTCCTTCTAAGGATGCAGCAAAACGCAGAAATTGAAGCATAAGCACTCCTTCATCCCTTATAACGGTAAATCGTTACTGCAATAACATGGTAATCGATTTATTACAAGAAAACGGATTCATTTTACATAAGGGAAACAAAAATCCCTCATTAGAAAAAAATATTTTATTGCAGAAAACCATGAACTCCCCTAAAATAGACTGATTTCATTGTCCAGAACTTTTTATGAGAAAACTCAGCAACGAATACATAAAAAAAATTAGCGCTCCCGAACGTCGGGAACTCGCATCCATTCTTGGTTGTAAAAGTAGCACTCCTGCAACAATTGGCAAAGCCCTTACCTCCCCCCTCGGACTTTGCCGATTGCTATACAGCCTTACTGATGTCCAATATCAGGTTTTTTTGGAAACCGCCAAAGATCCCTCTGGAATCACGCTTGGGCAACTTGAGATCGCCCTTCACTTGAAAAGAGAAGAATTGGATGACATTGTAAACGCACTTGAAAAAAAACTCCTCGCGTTTGTGATAAAAAATCGCCAGCATATTCATAACAAATCCGATCGCCTTATCGCCTTTGCCGATATTCGAGAAGCGTTCTATCCCATCTCGCCAGATCAATTACAAAAAATTTTCCACGATTTATCTGTGAGCGCAGAAAAAAAAACTACCCGCACGCAATCGCCAATTGGTCTGAAAAAAAGCATACATTCACTAATTGAAAAAATTATTAACAGTGCAGGAGTTATATCGTTAAAGGAGTTAGCTGATGAATTATCCCCTGCCCAACTCAACTTTGCGATACACTATCTGTTGCAACACGAAATCATTACGATAGTGCACACGCCAAACCCGCCGTTTAACGCATTCTTAGTGGCCACTGCAAAAGCGCTCGAAATAACGAAGTGGGATGTCAGATTACTGCTAAAGCAATCGATCAACCGATACAACCTTTTATTGAATATTCTTGCAATCCACGATATCATTTCGACCTATGGCCTTTTCCTCACCCAACAGGGAACTTTCCGAAAAATCGACATCGACCGACTTGTCAATGCACTTTTACCAATTGAAGGAATTCATGGAAAAAAAATACCACCGCATATTGTCTTTCAGCTATGCATTAGCCTCATGCATCGCTGCCATCTTGTTGAAATACGCGATGATATCGTCGAAGCATCCCTCGAAAAAGTGCGCCCATTTCTCGACGTTCCCTATGAATTGCTGTATGCTCTCATTTCAATCAATGAACCACTAAGCCGATTACCTATTTTTGAATCGCCAATTTCAATACCAACAAAAGACGATGTGAAAAACTTGCTCGATCTCATCCATCAACTTAAAGGCAGTGTGGCACGAAAAATCATTTTCATTGCAACAACCCAAAAGCTTGCTGCAATGAATTTCGAGAAATTATCCCATCTTTCTGAAATCGCAAAAAAACAATGCGAAACATATACCAATGCATTGCAATTCCTCCACATTATTGGTACCACAACGATCGAATCGTCGGGAATTGCGCTTTCTGATATTGGACAAAGCATTGCGTCAAAACTGGGAATTGCTATACCAACTCCTCCCATTCATTCCGATAATAAAGTCGTCTACATAAATCCTGACTACACGGTGCTCATACCGCGCGAGGAGCTCACTTCATACGAGTACTATATGTTACTTTCTCGAATGGAAATAATAAAGGATGATGTGATGATTACCGCAAAAATTACCAATCACTCCATTCTCAGCGCACACAAAAGGGGAATGAATATAGAAAAGTTTTTGGCTGTGCTCGAATCGCTTTCAAAAAACCCATTGCCCCAAAATTTACTCTTTATGCTCAAAGAATGGATAAACCATGCAATAGAAGTTCATATTTTCTCAACTATTCTTATTAAAGTAAACCGCCCGGAATTTCTCGATGACCTTATGGTGGGCAAATACAAAAGCGCGGTCGTCGAACGATTGACTTCAACTGTGGCAATCATCGACAAATCCCAGCTTGAAACCCTCATTAAAATAGCCCGTCGGAAAAATTCAATTATACGACTTTTTTCATAAAAAAATAAACATTAAAAAAAATTTTGCATACACGCTTCTCAAAATCCGCGATACGGATTTTGCACAATTCGAAGTTTTTCAATTGAAGACATCTCTGAATATAAGATATTCTCTCTCTTGACAGACCGTCTGGTTGGTAATATGTTTATTGTAGGATCAAATAAATTTTTAGGTCACACAAGAGGGGGTATTGAATGAAAAAAATAATAATGATGGGTACCATACTGCTGGCGGGCGTGGTGGCGGTCAACGCATCGTATGCGCAAACGACATACGGGAGCGCGTTTAAAAGCCCATTTACAATTCTATGGGGCTCCATATGGCTCGATCATACGTATTTTTGCTTAAACGGAACGAGCGATTGTTATGCCATCAACGGATGGGGAATACAATCTAGTTCGGCGGGGGGGCCCCGCATGTGGGATACATATGGACCAACCACTTCGAGCGAACGGTGCGCATCCCGTGCGCGTGCGAGCAACAACCCACTAAGCCCATGCTATATTTTCTATGGCATTACCGGCGTCTGCCATACCCAAACAAACCGCGGTCTTTCTTCGTTCGGCAAAAGGATGAATCATGCAAACATCTTAGGTGGATGGGCGAGTTTACTCGCATATGGGTATTATGGAACGAGCATTGATGGATACCACAGCTGGGCCACCTGCAAAACGAGTTCCAACGTTGGCTGCGGAAGATGGCCGTGGGAACGGTAAATATAACGCAATTTTTCATTTTAAAAGCCCGTATTTCACGGGCTTTTTTATTTATATTGTTTTACTTCCGATTTTTCACTAAATTTTAAGCAATTCAAAATATAATGCGAGAAAATTCTGTTTGATTGAAAGTCACTTCATCCGCTTTCTGCGTCAAAAAATTATCCCAAAGGCTCTGCACTTACACTTTAATTGGCATAACGCGCAATCTTCCTTTTCAAAACGCTTATGGGAGTTTTCATCTGCACAAACACTATTTCGCTGATACATTGAATACCTTTTTTACAATTCGCGCATATCGTTAACACGCATGTGGGCAATATGAGCGTTTCAATTGTAACTTCGAATAATAATACTTTTTTACGAGAAACACCTGATTGGATTTGCCATTCGATCTTATGAGGCATTCAAAGACGACGAAATTAAGGCAAAAGTACGAGCCAAGTTTATCGAAAAACAGAAAATGCAATACACAACAACAAGATTTGCCCACTATCAGGATTTGAGTTTACAGGAATTAAAACTAATAAGAGATGAAAGTAAGGAGAACTTCGACTTATCAAAGAAATTGCGTGTGTTTCCCAGTAACATCTCATCTATGATCAAATCGAGATTATGCGGGGAAGGACAATGCCATTTGTGCATCATCTTCGCAATGGGGAGCATGAAATTTTTTTAATTCCCCGCAAGAAATATACTTTTTGCCCATTTGTTAAATTCCTTTTCGCCCAATGACAGGCGTCACACAGCACAACATATTCGCTCGTAGATACTCTTATCTTGCGTTCCGTAAAACAGTGTAATTTATTTTGTGAAACGCGAAAGCTCGCATGCGCATTGCGAACTGATGTCCGATTGGTTATTTTTTAATTAACCTATCAATTTCCAGCCTTTTCGAAGATTCGGTATAAAATGTCGCATCATCGTGATCGCCGCCCACTTTGTCTCTCCTGTCCTGTTTGATATATCCTTTATTCAACAATGAGCGAATCGAAAGAATTATCTTCTCACGAGGTATTTCTATGTTCTCGCATATCGTTTTCAATGCTACCCGATGAGGGCTTCGCCTGAGAACTCTCAAAATTTCCATTTCGTTCTCATCGAACGAAATGGATAGTGAATTTGCATCCCTTCCAGTGCTTGAAAAAACCATAACCCCATTTTTAAACACGATGAGTTCGGCAGGCGCAAAAGAATTCCACGTTTCATCGGTTAGCGGTTTTGTTGCCACAATAAAACCTTTCTGAGTTTTGCTTTTTTCCTCTGCAAGATTTATTTCATAATCTTCGTCACACAAACGAACTTTACCAAATGGCGCACTCCGTTGAACGAAACATAGCCCGTTATATCCGTTCTTGTCACGATAACAAAACAAATATTCTCCATCAGAAATTAAACAATTGAAAGAACCAGAATTATTAATTGCTTTTAAAATATCATGCAACCTATTAAAACTTTCGCTTGTCCATTGTTTGATATTTTCCCCCTCGATGGAATGGAGAATTCGACAAAATGCATATTCCGAATCGGTTTCTCCAACAGGGGTAAATCGGCCCGTATTAAACGATGTGTAACCTTTCAACGTTCCATTATGTGCAAAAACATATTCTTTGCCAAACAACTCCCGCTGAAAGGGATGCGTATTTTTATAAGTAATGGATGTTCCGCTTGTATATCTTACATGAGCAATGATTATTTTCGATTTTATTTTGGAATAATATTGCAAAAATTCCGATAACTTGCTTTTGAAAGCTGGTAATGGCTCCTTAATTACCTGAACTGATTCATCTGGATAATATGCTAACCCCCATCCATCCCGATTATCTTTCCCTCGATGGCGAAATCCTCGAAAAGATAGCGTGGGCATTATGGGCTCACTAAAGGCTAATCCTAACAATTCACACATATTTTTTTATACCTTTCCTTTGTGAAAATTCATTTAATAGTCAAACCCACCTGACTTTTAACCTAACCAAAAAACTTGCAAACATGCCCAATGCGACAACGCGCCATATGGAACTGTTTTTCAAGATCTGCCTAAAAAAAATCATTTAGTTTCAAAAAAAAGCAACAAGAAAATAATGCGCAATTTCAAATTTAGAGTGCAACGTTAAAATATTAGTGTAACATCTCACAAAGAAATTTCTAATTCCGCAATTTGCACGGTTTCACACTCTTTTTAAACTATTGACGGTAATAGCTTGTCTTTTCGAAAATAGCGAAAGATCTTCTTATTGTGAAAGATTTCCTAAGTCAGTAAGAAAAAATCCTTGAAATTCAAATTATAAGCAAAAACAGTAGTCGAAGCGTACACATTAACTTAAGGTGGGGCATTTTCCTATGACCGCAAAAAAAACATCGAAACTCGGCGAATGCATTTTATCGATCGACGCAGGAACTCAATCGATTCGCGCTGCGATTATCGATTTACACGGAAACATTGTCGACATCGTCAAAACTCCAATCGAACCTTATTTTTCAATGAAACCGGGGTGGGCTGAACAGGATCCCAATTACTACTGGAATACTCTTTGCATCACTACAAAAAAACTATTAAAAAAAAATAAAGTCTACCTTCAAATTATTAAAGGGGTTACGCTTACCACTCAACGCGCTACGGTTATAAATTTAGACAAAAACGGTAAGCCCCTTCGTCCTGCGATTGTATGGCTCGATCAACGAAAAGCAAAAGTGGAAGATTTTCCATCCGGAATACTTCGCGTTCTTCTCAAAGCAACAGGAATGTTAGAAGCAATGGAACAAACCATTCGCGATGCTGAATGCAATTGGATTCGTCAAAATCAACCAGAAATTTGGGAAAAGACTCACAAGTTTCTATTGCTTTCGGGATTTTTTACCTATAAATTGTGCGGTGAATTTATCGACTCAGTAGGCTGTACTGTTGGCTATTTGCCATTTGATTTTAAACTACAACAGTGGGCAAAGCCCACCGATATGAAATGGCGCATGTTCCCAATGAATCCATCGGTGCTTCCCCAATTAGTACGCCCATCGGAACTTCTCGGATACATCACCAAAAAAGCTTCACAGGAAACTGCGATCCCAGCAGGTCTGCCGTTGGTAGCCGCTGCAGCCGATAAAGCTTGTGAAGTCCTCGGGGCGGGATGCCTTACTCCCGAAATTGCGTGCCTTTCGTATGGGACTACTGCAACAATTGAAACTACAAATGAAAAATATGTGGAGATCGTCCCCTTCTTCCCGCCGTACCCAAGTGCAGTTCCCGGCGCATATAATACAGAGGTGATGATCTATCGAGGATATTGGATGGTAAGTTGGTTTAAGAAAGAATTTGGGCTTCGCGAAATGCAGATTGCCGTAAAGCGTAAAATCGCTCCCGAAATTCTATTCGACGAACTCATCCGGGACATTCCACCCGGTTCAATGGGCCTCACCCTTCAACCGTATTGGTCACCAGGCGCAAAAATTCCTGGTCCAGAAGCGAAAGGAGCAATCATTGGTTTTGGCGATGTTCACACCAGAGCTCACATCTATCGTGCCATAATTGAAGGTCTCGCATATGCATTGCGTGAAGGGAAAGAGCGCACCGAAAAGCGAAACAAAGTTCCCATCAAAGCAATTCGCGTTGCCGGGGGCGGATCGCAAAGCAAACAAGCAATGCAAATTACTGCAGATATATTTAACCTCCCTGCAGAAAAACCTCATACCTACGAAACATCCGCACTCGGAGCTGCAATCGACGCTGCTGTGGGACTTAAATTTTATTCCGACTTTCGATCAGCAGTCTCTGCAATGACGCATATTGGAGAGCGTTACGAACCAATTAAAAAAAATTGCGATCTATACCAACAACTCTATGAAAAGATTTATCTCAACATGTACAATAGGTTAAAACCGCTATACGACGATATCCGCCGCATAACAGGATATCCACCCATGCACGAGTGAAAAGGAAAGTGTGAGCGAATTTCCGATTTACTCATCCATGAAACTATGGGATGAGATTATGCACAATACGTAAAGCAGCAAGCGAATTGTTCCATCAGAGGTGAATTATACCTTGCAAAAATCGTGGCATTGATTGCCATCATCAAATAAACGCGGTATGAGCACATTTTTTGCATGAACGCAATTAACATTACATCGCTATTTAAATAATTATGCGTCGAATTTCTTATCAACACAATTCGCGCAATGCGATTTTATTGAGCATCACTTAATATAAGATTATCTAACAGATTTACGGCTTCTTGCAGCGAATTCGCAATAATAATTTTTCCACCACGTTCGTCAATTTGTTCGCTTGCAAGTTTCTTGCTCCATCCCTCAATAAATGTGCAAGCAATCACCGGTCTTCGAAATTGCCACGCGTATGCAATTTCGGAAAGAGTCCCTGCACCACCACCCATTGCAACTATCACATCTCCAGAAAGCACATTGCAAAGATTGCGCGCAAACCCGATTCCTGTTGGAATCACAATATCGCAGTATGGATTTGCAAAGCGATGTTCCTCAAATGGCAAAATTCCAACTACAATACCGCCGTGCTCCCGAGCACCCTTTGATGCAGACTCCATTATGCCTCCTCTTCCGCCGGTAACAAGAACCCATCCCTTTTGGGCGATGTGCTTCCCCAGTGCGTATGCTTCGTGGACAAATCCGCAGTCGCTGGATCCGATAATCGTCACCTGTTTACGCCTCATCGATGAACATCTCCTCTGCACACATAATCCTCGAAATGGAAAATATCATACCAGATGCGTTCCTTTGCATCGACAATACGAAGTGGAAGGTTGATCCTTTGAAAAGGAATTGCAAGCCCCTGGTAATAAAATTCTATTTTCTTTTTTCGTATTTCTTCCTCGCGGTGTGGCAACAGTGGCGTAAATGCAACAAACAATCGCAACGATGGATACACGCACAATGTATTTGTGCCAAATGAATCTTGAATGGTCTTTTTTATTGTTGCCGCAACATCTAATAAAATCCGAAATCCCATATGGCTAAAAATCTTTTCAATATTTCGAAAAATAAATACGGCAATGTTGATATCGCGATTTAACGAAAGATTCTCACCGAGGAATTCACTAACTTGTTTCTTTATTTCACTAAAATAATTATAATGTTGCACCGTACCTACTTCGATTTTCAAAAGAATAGAAAGAAAATGCGCGGTATAGAGAAATACCTCTTCTGCAAAATGCGTCGATGAAGTTAACGCACCGAAAATCGGGGAACGAGCATCTGTTCCAATTTTCACCGCATACAAGGTATGTGATGGAAATTGCATAATTTCACCACCGATCCGATAAACAGTGGAGTTTTCTGAGATTTTCTGTTTCGTAAGCACCTCTGAAATTTTCTTCGCGATCTGGGCTTCTCCAATGGCACACATTGGGTGAATCGAGTTATTATTTCGAACATATAATCCAGAATGGATGCAACAATTCTTCACATTATGATGGTACAGAATCCCTTGCACGAGGTGAGGTGAAAACGGATTTTCCAAATCGGATTCCAACCGTTCGCATTCTCCAGAAAGCCGCTCATACGCTTCTTCTGCTACCGAGAGGGGAATATTCCCTTTTGCGAAATCTTTCATAATGGCACCAATTTCCTCAACCAGCGCAATTACTTTTTCGTATCCCATTTTCATAAGTTTCCTTTAAAATATCAGTAGAAAGCATTTGTGCCACTCGAAGGGCACATTCATAATGGCGAAAGGTACCAGTAAAGAACAGAAGCGCGTCTTCCTTGCACGATTGAAGTGCACAAATGAGTTCTTCTTCATTTTCAAAAATCTTCAACTTTTCCAAATACGCATCGCTCGGCACAAAGGCGCGCTCATCGTTTCTTTTGATATAAAATATTTCACTTGTCAAGGTATTTTGAATACACGAAATCATTCCATCAACATCCTTATTGGCCATACAGTGTAGCACCACTATTTTCCGTTTCTGCGGATACGCACCGCTGAGGTATTCGCATATTGCTCTTATTGCAGAAACATTATGTGCTGGATCAAAAATTATCAATGGTTTTTGCGAAATCAAATCAAATCTTCCTGGGATTGTACAGCCGCGTAATGATTTTCGAAGAAGCTCATCGCTGAGAGTACTATCGATCAGATGCGAAGCAGCAATTGCCAACGCGGCATTTATCACTTGAATGGGCAGAGGATTTTGGATGGCAATTCCAGCAATTGTTTTTTGAAAATCCAAATGCGCATTTCCTTTCCACACATAGTCGAATCTCCGAAATCCGTCTTCCGAAACGCCACTACCGCGTGCGGTGAAATCTTTTCCATATACGAATAGAGGTGCGCTTTTTGCATTTGCCGCCATCTCTATTTCTTTCAACGCCTTCGCTTTCGCTGCAGTTACGATTGGAACATTTTGCTTTATAATCCCCGCTTTTTCGCGCGCAATTTCTTCAATGCGATACCCAAGCACGTCAGTGTGATCATAATCAACATTGGTAATGATTGAAACAATGGGGGCAACTACATTCGTCGAATCGAGTCTTCCTCCAAGCCCAACTTCTACGACCGCATAATCGACCTTTTTTTGTTGAAAATAACGAAACGCTATTGCCGTAATTGCATCAAACCAAGTTGGCTTGATTTCTGGATATTGCTTGATGATTGAAATCACTTCCTCACTGCACACTTCCAATTCATCATCCGCAATAAGATCGTTCCCAACGCGTATTCGCTCATTGAGCACACGCAAATGCGGCGAGGTATATAGCCCAGTTTTAAAACCAGCATCGGAAAGTATCCGATGAATAAAATGAGCAGTTGATCCTTTCCCATTCGTACCTCCAACATGAATTGCGGGGAAACTCAAATGTGGATTACCCATCTTTTCAAGAAGTGCGAAAATTGGTTTGAGAGTATATCGCGAAACTTTTAATTGCTTTTCATTATTTAAAAGCGAATTCAATTCGTGAGCACTTTTTATCATACATGCCCCATCGATACAACATTTCTCATCGCTTCAACAGGAGCAGGAATCCCGGTCCATAATTCAAATTGACGTGCCCCTTGAAAAATCAGCATATCGATGCCAAATACAACTCGCGCACCTTGTTTTGCGGCGGCCCGCAATAGCGCTGTCCAATGAGGCCGATATACAATATCGAAAACGGTGTGGTGTGGGAAAATAAGTTGAGGAGGAATGGGAATTTCTTCGGGATATGGCACCATTCCGACGGAAGTAGTGTTGATAATAATATCAAATAGTTCGGTAGTATGAATGTCTAATGCAGCTATAGCAATTCCTTCCACCGTGTTGTTCTTTTTTCGAAGGTCTTCGACAAGCATCATAAATTTCTCGGGATTTCTTCCCGCAATAGTAATGGTACAGTTTTTCTCCAAAAGGGTAAATGCAATTGCGCGCGCAGAACCGCCATTTCCTAAAATTAATACGCGTTTGCTACGAAGATCAATCTGCGCATTTGTCAGTGCGGCAATCGCACCGTATCCATCGGTATTATGGCCACAAATGCGATCTTCTTTGTAGCAGAGAGTGTTTACCGCACCGATGTCTCGCGCAAGGGGATCTATTTCATCTAAAAATTCAATCACCGAGGTTTTATATGGAATTGTAATGCTTGCCCCATAAATGGGAAGAGTACGCATCGCAGCAATTGCATCTTTAATTGAGGAGGGTCGAAACGCCACATATACCGCATCAACCCCGGTGGCCTCAAATGCCGCGTTGTGCATCAACGGGGAAAGAGAATGTTCCACAGGATTTCCAAAAATGCAATACACTTTCGTATGCGAACTTATTGTTTTCATCAAGGTCACAATCTAAAAATGAATTGACCAATTAACGGGTTTATCTAACGTTTAACAATCACACAATATACCATTTTTCTCTATTGCGATCACATCGCAGTGAATTTCAACCTTTTTTTAAAACGGATGTATGGCAAAGAAAAAGAAAAATAACAGATCGGGGAAAAAAACTAACACGCGTGTATCCAAAAAGAGGACGGCAATTTCGCGCAAAAAACCAACACCCCACGTTTCTCAACATCCTCCAGAAACACATTCACCAAAGCGCTCTGCGGTATATCTGTTAATAATTTTGGCAATGCTTACTGCTTTTGCGATAATTTTAACCCGCCATTTTACTGACAAATGGCAAAGACAAAAGGAAACGAAGAAAAATGCTCTTCTAAATCAAAAGGAATCTACTTTCGTAAAAGTATCGCATTCCGACATCGACCAAGGTCAACAACCCAAAAAAGAAAAAATGACGGATGCACAAAAAAAAGAAAATTTATCAGTCCCCGAAAGTAAAATTAAAATATACTTTTTACGTTTTGATGAGAAGTCAGAGCAAATATCGCTTGTGCCTACATTGCGAAACATCAAAGGCGAAGCGTCACTCGAAAAGGCAATCGCTGAGCTTGTAAAAGGACCTAATAAAATCGAAAAAGAGAAAGGCATGTTAACTGCTATTCCACCTCACGTTAAGCTTCGCGGTGTTTCCGTGAAAGGCAATATAGCAGAAATCGATTTTAACGATGCGATTGAAAAAAATGCAGCCGGAAATATTCTTTTAAATAGGCTCGATCAAATCGTGTACACCGCCACGGAAATAGAAGGCATAAACAGCGTGATCATTAAAATAAACGGGAAGCATAAGCAAACGTTTGGAAGCGATGGCCTTTCAATTGGTGGTCCGTTGCATCGGAGGAAATAATGCTCGAAATCGAAATAAAATCTCCCATTGAAAATCTTGAGGAACTTCATCAAAAGCTCATCGCGATTGGGGCCGTGGAACGCGAACGCAGAACGGAACGCGATACATACTACGCGCATCCATGCAGGGATTTCTCGAAAACCGATGAAGCGTTGCGAATTCGCACATGTGCGAATTTTGCATCCCTTACATATAAAGGGCCAAAAATCGGGACAAAAAGCAAAAGCAGGTTTGAAATAGAAATAGCGATCGACAACCCATCATCAATGCATATTCTTTTGCAAAAACTGGGATTTTCTGAAGTTCTTTGCATAGAAAAAGAGCGAACAATTTACACTGCAAAATCTATCACAATTTGCATTGATCGCGTCGCAAACCTTGGAAACTTTGTAGAATTTGAAAAAGTAGGTGAAAAGCGAGAAGCAATTGAAAATGAACTGTTTGCCTTTGCCGAATCGCTCGGGATTTCACAATTTGAACGAAAATCATATCTTGAATTGCTTCTTCAAAAAAAACACACCGCACAATAAAGGAGGTACAATGTCATACCCAAAATTATATCTTATTCACGGGATGGGAAACGATTCAATCGGGCTTGTTGAAAAAATTACTTCCCCTATTGCTGCCATCAAAGGGAATATCGTTGATCTGCGGCAGGATGTGATGCACGGACTTTTTATCATCAACCTTGTTGTAGATCTTTCACAATCGAGCATATCCCTTGAAGAGTTTCGAAAAATAATAGACACCATCGCCGATGAAACGGGCCTTACTCTTTTTCTTGATCCCTATCGACCAATACCACGAGATCCAACAAAAAACAACATACTGCTCATTTTGCTCGGTTATGATGCGATTGGAATCATTGCAACGGTGACAAATGTCTTAAAGCGCTATTCAATTAATATCGAATTTTCTCAGATGATTGCGCGTGAGGGTGTTTTTCTGATGGAACTTTTAGTCGACATAAGCCGTTCTACTATTCCAGTGGAAAATTTAAAGCATGCGATTACTAAAACGATGAACGCGATGAACATCTCCACCATGTTCCAGTTTACAGATGTGTTTAACAAAAAAAAGAGAATCATCGTATTTGATTATTCCTATAGTTTAATGAATACCAATGATCTAAATGACCTTATCACGCTTACTGGAATCAAGCGCGAAGAGCTCATGCAATTATATCCTCCTTCTAACTTTTCCGAATGCATGAAAACCTCTGCGAGACTTTTAGAAGGAATTCCTGAAGATGTAATCTCCACAATCGTAAAAAGCACTTCTGTTGCATCATCCACAATTGAGCTTTTCCAAACGTTGAAAACCATGGGGTACCGCATTGTCCTTGCAACCAATGGGTTTGATATTTTCATCGAACATCTAAAAGAAAAATTTGGCCTTGCTCATGCGTTCGGGTGTCCCTTGATTATTAACGATGACCGAAAATGCCTCACTGGCGAAATCGATGCAGATTTCTTTCTCCCCGGAAAGCGCGAGGCAAAAGTTGCCGAAATTATGGAAAAAGAAAGGGTTTCGATCGAAGATTCCACCACGATAACAGATACGCATACAACTTCGCAAGAAAAACCAGGACTCGGAATTTCGATTGGCATAAAAACAATTCTTGACTGTTACAACCAACATATCATTTCGAGAGATAATTTGTGTGGAATAATTGGATTTTTTGGTCCACCGTTAATTTCGTAAAAACCGAATCATATTTATGTACGCAAAAGGAAATGACCTGTGATAAAATCTGACCTTGAAATTGCGCGTGAAACTCAACTTGCGCCAATCAGCGAAATTGCAGAGAAGATAGGCCTTACAAAAGAAGACATTCTGCCATACGGTCACTACATTGCGAAAGTTTCGCTCAATTTATTTGAGCGATTAAAGGAAGCACAAAATGGGAAACTCATTTTAGTCACTGCGATGACGCCCACACCCATGGGTGAAGGGAAAACGACTACCACCATAGGGCTTGCGCAAGCATTGGCAAAAATTGGCAAACGCGCAATGATTGCAATTCGCGAACCGTCGTTAGGTCCATGTATGGGAGTAAAAGGGGGAGCAGCAGGTGGCGGATATTCGCAAGTCCTCCCGATGGAAGAAATAAATTTACATTTCACTGGCGATATCCATGCGGTATCGATCGCTCATAACCTTCTCGCTGCAATAATCGACAATCACATCCACCAAAAAAATGAACCGGAACTCAATCCAAGAGATATCGTATGGCGACGGGTCATCGATATGAATGACCGCACCCTTCGAAGCATTATCGTTGGACTTGAAGGGAAAGGAGCAAACGGCGTAATGCGCGAAGATGGTTTCGATATTACCGCAGCATCTGAAATCATGGCAATCCTTTGCCTTTCGAACTCATTTTCAGAACTAAAGCAACGCTTAGGCAACATCATTGCCGGCTACACCCCACTTCGAAGGCCAGTTATGGTAAGGGAAATAGGGGCTGAAGGCGCAATGGCAGCGCTGCTTAAGCATGCATTGCTGCCCAATTTAGTTCAATCGGTAGAAGGGGTCCCCGCGTTTGTCCACGGTGGCCCTTTTGCAAATATCGCACATGGATGCAATAGCATAATTGCCACCAAAATGGCTCTCAAACTTGCCGATTATGTGGTAACCGAAGCGGGATTTGGGGCAGATTTGGGAGCGGAAAAATTTTTCAATATCAAATGCCGCTATGGGAACCTCACTCCCTCCGCTGCAGTGTTAGTTGTAACTGCGCGCGCATTTGCCCGACACGGCATTGAAAATATCGTAAAGCATGCAGAAAACGTCGCGCGCTTCAAAGTGCCACTCGTCATTTCAATAAACCGTTTCAGGGGAGATAGCGAAGAAGAATTAAAAAAAATACTTCGTCAATGCGAATTGCATGGTTTAGTCTCATTCATCACCGATTTTCGCGAATCAGGGGGAGAAGGCGGCATAGCGCTTGCCGAAGAAATCGTTCGGCTGTGCGATGCGAAAATACAGTTTACACCGCTTTATCCCCTCGATTGGTCAATTAGCCAAAAAATCGAAACTATTGCAACTGAAATATATGGTGCAGATGGAGTAAATTATACCGCCGAAGCCGAAAAGCAACTGCGTCAAATAGAAATGCTTGGTTTTAGCAATCTTCCCATTTGCATGGCAAAAACGCAATCATCGCTTTCTGATAATCCAGAACTTGCAGGAAAACCGCGAAACTTTCGAATCACCATAAGCTCACTCAAGGTATCTGCGGGAGCAGGATTTATTGTTGCATATACAGGGAAAATAATGACCATGCCTGGACTTCCTAAAAAGCCTTCTGCCTTGATGATCGACATCGATGAAGCAGGGAACATTACGGGACTGTTTTGAGCACCAAACAGTGCCGATGGTAATTTTCGCCTTAACGGCATTATTCTTTTTTTTGATATACAAAGAAAAAAATTTTTTATCCAATACACATCGCACTTCCAGTTAAAAAAAAGCGGGCACTTATGCATTGCCCGCTTTTCCCCTTCCGTTGTATTTGTTCGCCTTTCACAATGCGCTTTTCTGTTTTACAACAGATGTTGCCGAAAAATTCTTCTTTATCAATTAAAAGAATGCCTTTATTCCTATGTTGATTGCCATCACATTCCCATCAACTGATTCACCATCTTCTGGCTTACTTTTATCCATGCTATAGGCAAACTCACCATAGATTGAAAGATTATTTCCCAACATGTGTGCAGCACCTATTTTGAAAAAGAGAGAAGATTCGGTGGTTTCTGTTGTAGTTTGGCCATCATCCTCTTTTATGATTTCATAAAGATATCCAACTGCCACATAGGGAATCAGTTGCCCCATCGCGTAGTAGTAGGAAACCATTGGCCCAATTTCGGTGGAAGATTCCGTAATGTCTCCCAACTTTGTGCTAAAATATCCTAATACGCCACCGATTGCAAGGTTATCGATCGCAAACCACTCAACGCCGCTCTGGTAATTACCAAGGCCCAACCACATTGTAGTTAGTTTGTCGCCATTAACTTCATATAAGTCGCCTCCCCCTGAGGCCCAAGAAAACAATGGCATTGTTACCACAAAATTCCCCTGGCTTGTCGGTGCTGAAAATGCTGGTAATGCAAGGCACAACACCACCCCTACTACAGAAAGAAACAGCTTTTTCATAAATTTGACCCTCCTTATTTATTAAATTTAAATATTTAATATTTTAAATTTTTTGTGCATTTTAAGATGTCAATTCTACCTGCACGTTCAAATTTATAATCATTACGCTTTGTAAAAAAACTATAATAAATTTGTTAGAATAATGTTTATTAATATCTAAAAAAATTTGCGTTTTAATTTAATTTTTACTACTAATTATTTCTTTTTTCTTTAATAAAATAAAATTTCTTTACATTGCAAAAATTTTTATGTGAATGATATTTTTTTCTTGACCATTTCTTCCATTTCTATATCAAAATATATTACATAAAATTAAACTTCAATCTACTACTCTTTTTTGTTGACAGCAAAATAGCATGTTGCTGAAAAATACTTGTAATACTTTAGGAGGTAAAAAATGAAGCGTATAATGAGCAATAGTGCAATCGTCATAATTTGTTTTACTGTATTTATACCAATCTTTTCATGTAAAAAGAAAAGCACCTTCGGCGAACTTCTCATTGAAGTTGAAGCGAGCGTGCTTCCACAATCGCAAACTGACACATGGCCTCAAAGAAAAGCTGCTTGGGTTCAGGATGTGAAAAACGCGCAAAACGATGTAAGCGTTCTTCGAAAGCTTCTCATCGAATTTGAAACGAACATACAATACAGCGCACAAAAACCGTATTGGCATGAACGCCGCAATGGATGGCTTGAAAGCGTAAGCAATGCGAGTAGCATTTCTCAACTTCGAGATTTGCTCATCGAGCTAGAAAGCTCGTTTACATTTTCCACTCAATCGCCTGAATGGCAGGAAAAGCGAAGCGATTGGTACAATCGGCTGCAAGCAGTTGAATAATCCAGTTTGCACATAAATCAATAACCCGCATTGCTATTCTGAATGTGGTTTTTTTTACTTAATTTATTACAATTGGTACTCCATCGTGCTCGAGTACTTCAAATATTCGTTCAAGATATCTTCCCATTTTATAGCGACTGCACATTTCGAATGACACGATATCCACGTTTTTTATAAGAAATAATACTGCCGAGGCTGTGCGATAATCGAAATTTCTTACCTTCAAATTAATATTTTTTAATCGATGGTTTTTCACCACCCGCACAATTTCGCGCGCATCTTCCATCGCACCAATAGTGCCTTCAATTATTGTGTTCGAATTGTGTACGATGATCGTTACATTGCTACTTTCTGTTCTAATGACAATCCGATTATCGGAAGGCAACGGCTCGTATAGCAAAAGCCACGCCCACGCGATTGAGGCTGGTAGCGCCCATGCAAACGAAAATCGAATTACTTTTTTTGGAAGGCATGGAAGAAGAAATAAAAAATAAGGAAAAAATAGCGCCGGTGAAATGCGCTGTGGGGAAAAATGTCCCGGCAACGAAGAAAAAATTTCTGCAAGAGTTCGCACAAAATAATACATCCAATCGACAAGCATCGCTGCATGTGCAATAATAAAACATGGGACGATTACATCCAGAAAAACAATGATAAGAGAAAAGCTAAAGATGATTTGAACAAGCGGGACGATTAAAAGATTTGAAATCACAGAAATGATGTTTACTTCACCCAACTGGTATGCGAGTATTGGAAATACCAGCGATTGTGCCGATACGGTAAGGGCAATTGGAATTGACAAAAACCTTGGCAAAAATGCAAAAGACTTTTTGCAGTTCTCGTAAAAAAGCAGTATTCCCGCAGTTGCCCCAAAGGTGAGTTGAAATCCAAGCTGATAAAGTTGCCACGGCTCGAACACGAGTATGCCGCTTGCTGCGTGCGATAGAATGTTGAGCGGTTTACGCTCCTGATGGATGAAGACATGTGCTGCACCAAATGCAAACATGGCGCTTGCCCGCACAAGCGAAACAGGCATGTCGGTGATCCAAAGATAGAACATCACAAGTAAGGTTGTTACTCCTGCTGCAAGATATCGATTTATACGAAAGAATGAAAAAATCACAAACGGTAAAAACACAACAGTTGCAAGATGCGCACCGCTTGCCGCTAAAATATGCAAAACCCCAGCCCAGGTGAAATTCTGTATTGTTTGCTTGTCGACGTGGTTTTTATTGCCAAAATAAAGACCTTTCAATAGCGAAGCTGTTTTTAGCGAAAAAATTCGATCGAGTCGGTCTGAAATATTTTTGCGAACGATATTTCTTACTTTTGAAGAATTGTTTCTTTCAATTGCAAATTCCCCGTGCGATAGCGTCACCGTACCGCTAATTCCCCTCCGTAACAAGCCAATCGCAAAACTGCCACGTGCACTCCCAACGGCAAAAAATCGCGGCTGACGCACAAAATGAATCTCATCGCCAGATGATATTTCAGTTGTCTGCGGAAGGTACGCGATTATTAATGGATTATAACAATGCACACAGCGTTGTAACTCAACTATCGCCTCAATGCCGTATCGCATCATTTTCGCCTCAAGGACGATACCTGCTTTCGTATGTTCTTTTTTTTCGGCTCGATGCGCAAACGCATCGGGCTTTTTAAAAAGGCTCACTACGCGCACGGCTGCGACGCCGGCACAAAATAACGGAATTATGACAAAGAGCAAGGAGTTGCGCAATACCACGTTTTTGCCACATGAAAGTTTTCGTCGCAAAATCACTGTCAAAATTGCAAATAGTAAACCTCCTCCAACGCCCGCTGCACCTGTGACAAGCTCTTCCCATTTGCCAAGCAAAAGGCCATATGCAAATATAATTGAAAAAAACACGAAAAGGATGGTAAAAAGGGAAGGAAACGCATCTTTCTGCAAAAGGCGCTTAAATGCTTCCAACATGATACACCAGAGAGATACCTATCCCGATGGAAAATTTTTTCGAGTTATCGCCCAATCCAAAACTTCCGTAATTCCCACTAACATCGAACAAGATGCGAAAATCTGTACCAATTGAAATAAGACAACCTAACGAAGCAACACCTCCTGCGCCTCCTTCATAGGAAAGAGTGGCTGGTGGCAATTCCCCATATACCCCAAGCCCGCCTGTCACAGAAAAAAGCGATGTGATCGCATATGCATATTTCGCTTCTAGCGAAACGAAAAGGCATTTTACTGACGTGTTTATCTCGCTCCCGTTTGAATTAGCAAGATATTGAAAAGACCATACCCCAACAAAAGGGGGAACAAATACGCACAAAAGAGGGCCTGCGATTACATATTTACCCGATATAGTAAAATCAGCGCGATCCGTTTCAACCCATCCCTCATATGCAATTCTATTGTATCCACCTGCCGCACGAATGCCTGCAAAGGTAGGATAACGCTGCGCTGCAAAAACCGATGGCGATAATATCCATAATAACGCAGTTGCACACAATGCCCTTTTCGCTTTCATGTGCGTTACCGAATATTCAGCGGATTGTTTACCACCTGTGCGCCAGGTGGCACATTAAAATCGAAAATCCCTGGCGAAATCCCTTCGCCAATTATTATACCCGAAAGGGAAATTGTAGTTCCTCCACCTGTTTTTGTTTTCAAAATTGCTTTTTTTAAGAGAAAGTTTCCATCGGTGACAAGCGTAATATTCGTATAATGCTTTTCATTGCTGCTTAACTTGATCGTATAACCACTCGGTCCACCGAACGCAATTGCCATGTACCCACTTACCAATGCCGAAATTCCTCCTGAACCTCCACCACCTAAATCTTGAATGCCACAAATATTTGTCGAAGCATTATACACATACAATTTTCTACCATTTGCTGCGATGATTTTCCCCGAAGGGCTTATAAACTTCACGTAGATCTTATTGGGTGCCATGTACTTAAAATTGCCAGTGTACATAAAACCCGATTCGTCGGTCCATGAAATTGTCCCACGCATGGTAGAGATGCTCTCCATACGCGCGCGAAATTTCGCAAGAGCTTCTTCACCGGTTATTGAAAACGCTTCTGAAGCTATCACGCCCATGAATGCGACGCATACATACCCAATTATTTTTTTGCGTGCCATATACCTTTCCTATTTATTAATACGCGATTGGCTTAAAAAAAATAAAAAAATTTTTGTAAAAACAATAAATTTTATCGAATTATCCATTAAAACCTTCTTTCATACCAATCCGATAAAGGCAACAATATTTTATCTTTGGTTATGTGATTTACAAAAGGATTGACAATCCTACAATTTAATTAAACAAAAATACCCAACTACGTCGCGTATAATTTGAATCATGTGAAACACGAAAGATGCTTGACATAATAGGCTTTTTGGAAAAAGTGCATTTTATTCGTTAACTTTTTGACCCTTTTGTGCCAAAAAGTTAACCTGGCGGGTTTCATAGAATGAGTAAGAAGAAAAAACCAATTAACACTAAAGATCAGAAAAATAAAAAGATAAGACTTTCTGATACATCCCCTTCGCTATCGCTTCACCACGAAGAATCAATTAACAATTTTTCAAATAATTATTATGACGATGAAGATATCGATTACTATGAAGAAACAAACCACGATAGCGCATCCTATTATAAAAAGCGAAAGCGAAAGCACGATAAAGGTGAACTGAGCGATTCATCGATATCCTGGTATCTCGAACAAATAAATAAAATTCCGCTGCTTTCGAGAGAAGAAGAAGACGAACTCGCTCGCAAAGCGCGCCAAGGCGATGAAGCAGCAAAACAGAAACTCATTCAGGCAAATCTTCGATTTGTGGTTTCCATTGCAAAGAAATATCAAACAAGCGGCATCTCTCTGCTTGATCTCATCAATGAAGGAAATATGGGGCTCATCAAAGCAGCAGAAAAATTTGATCCTGATCGCGGATACCATTTCATCTCTTATGCAGTATGGTGGATACGACAGGCGATCATTTTAGCAATTTCGCAGAAGACATCGCTCATCCGATTGCCACTGAACCGCACTGCCGATATTCAAAAAATTGAAAAAGTTCATGCCAAACTCGAGAATAAGCTTGGTCGAGAACCCACTCCAAGCGAAATTGCAGAAGAACTGGACATGGATGATGATGAAATTAATCATTTGCGCAGTATCTCACAAGATTTCATTTCACTCGACGCAAATTTAGGCGATGCTGATGATGCCTCGATTTTAAGTTTGGTGGAAGATTCGCGCATAGAATCGCCCGATAAGAAAGTGCTTGATGAATCCCTGCAAGCAGCTCTCGAAAATGTGTTGTCTGAACTTACGGAAGCTGAACGCGAAATTATTAAAATGCGTTTCGGACTTGGTGGCTACAAACCGATGTCGTTGCAGCAAATCGGAGAAGAATTTAATCTTTCGAAAGAACGCATTCGGCAAATTGAAAAAAAAGCCATTCGCCGACTTCGCCATCCTTCGCGAAGCCAAAAATTGAAATCATTTTTGCAGGAATAAAAGATTCTTCACATAAATGCTCATGTGATGCGTGGGCAACCATACAAGATGCATTTATTTCCACATCCTCGCGAGGTAGCAATATGAGATTTTTTGGGATAGGTCTTTTCATTGGAATTGCTCTTGCTATTTCCCCATTTGCTTCCCTCCAGAGCGGATTTATTTTCATCCCCGAATGGTGTGGGAATATAGAATCTTTCGAACGAATTGAGCCTTCGCCATCTGTGGAACTCAGCGAAGTACTTCCTCCATTAAAAACAAATTCCGCAATTCACCTTTTGCGCGCTTCAGGGACACTTTTGGAAAGCTTTACTGTTGGGGATAAACTTGCAGCACCATCGTACAGCGGCGAATACGTTGCGCTTTACGAGCAAGTAGGAAAACACATTGAATTTTTCAACATCAAAGGTGAGCGGTTTTGGAAATTGTCTTCGCTTGAATATCCCATCTTAACCGCAAATGCAAAATTAATTTTATTAATAAATGGCGATCAAAGCGCTATTCGATTGATTGATTTCAATGGGAATCCCGCTGGGTGCAAATACATAGCGGGTCGATTTTGCACTTCGGTATTTGTGCACAGAAAAACAGATGTTTCCGCTGCAGGATTTTTTGACGGCAGTTTTTATCTTTTTAACGATAAAGGAGAAATCACATACTACGGAGTTGTTGCGCACGCGATGATAAAAAGCCTCGCGGCTTCTTCGCGGGGAAGTTACCTTGCAGTGCATTATGGATGGAACAATCGCGATGCGATTCGCATAGTGGATGCGACAACCAAAACTCATCGCGATATTAACTTAAAGGCCTCTCACCATACCAGAATTCCATTACATATCGATGAAAATGGCGATTGTGCACTTATTGAACAAAACAGATTCATCATTTTTAATAGAAATCTTACTCCCAAATTCTCTATCGAACTGCCTTCTGGGAAAGATGGACATGCGACAATCGATTATGCCAATGGCATTTACCTCATCGCCTACACTCTGGCAAAGGGGGGATCGTTTTTTGCAATTATACGTGAACGCGGTGAGATTATTTTTAATAAAATATTTGAAACCGAAGATTACCTCGATTGCTTCATAGGAAATAAATTCATTCTTGTAAAAGGAAGGAAAAATCTCTATTGCTATTCGTATCTCGATCCAGCCATTCAATAAGCTGGTTAAGCTGTTCAACAAACGCCGTATTCCCTCTCTTTCGAGCACCTTCACGCAAAATGCAGCATTTTTCCTTGGCAGTTGCAATTGCCGCTTCTTTTTTCTTATCGCATAATTCATTCCCGACCGATGTGAGCAATTTGCAAATTGAATAGACACGGAAGCGATCCATTCCCCAATATCTTCGCGAAAGCTGATCGGGATGCCCGCCATATTTCACTGTGAAAATTTGTGGAATTAACCCTATATGTTCCTTCCAACAAACGCGCAACCATAAATCGTAATCTTCACATGCAGGCAATTTTTCATCGAACATTCCATATTTTTCGAAAACTGAACGATGGATGCAGGCACTGGAAGGGCTTATCAAACATAACTGAAGTGACGGGATGAAAATATCCCCTTCCCTTTTTTTATGTTTTTGCCGTGGATTGACCCTTCTCCCATTTCGAATCCACATTTCGTCAGTTTGATGCAGCAAAAGGGAAGGATTCTGTTTAATAAATTCACAATGAGCACGCATTTTGCCTGGCAAAAATGCATCGTCTGAATCGAGAAACAAAATCCATTCGCCATGGGCATTTCGCACGCCCTCATTGCGCGCTGCACTTACCCCGCGATGCTCTTGGCTAATTATTCTGATTTTTCTCCCATACGTCGCAAGCACTCGTCTTGTTCCATCGCACGAGCCATCGTCGATCACAATCAGTTCAAAATCGGTATGATTTTGTGAAAGCACAGAACCAATTGCACGCTGGATAGTTTCGATGCGATTGTACACAGGGATAATGACGCTAAAAAACGGCATACCCACACCGTTCAAACAACGGGAAAAATTTGCGTAAATGGATAAAAACGATTTTCATTTTTTAAACAAAAACTTTACTGGATGCTTTTTTAATTCCTGAGAAATTTCTTCCATCGTTTGAGCAGTTTTACGGAAAGTTGCAAGCGTCTCAAGAATATCTTTCTGCGAACTGGCAAGCAATTCGCTAAAGGTATTTGCAGTGGTGGCAAGGCTTGCCACAAGTTGTCGAATGTTTCCCTTGCTTTCAGTCGTAATATCTTTAATTAATGCAACGGTTGCAGTCAAGGTTGATAAAAGCAAATGAATATCCTGTACGATCACTTCGAGATTTACATATTCAATTCCCTCAATGACTGCACCTTCTTTAATTGGCGACGAATACTGATCGGGATTTCGTATTTCGATCACAGGATCGCCAATAATGTTCTGATTTTGTATTACCGCGCTGCAATTTTCATATATCACCACATCTCGTTGAATGCGCATTACGGCGAGAAAATGAAGAGCAGGTTCGTATACCGGGATTATTTCCACCACACGCCCAATCGTATAACCCTTAATCTTCACTGCACTTCCCTTCTTGATCGCCGATATATTATCGACTTTAAGATACACATCAATTGTGGAACTTGCGATGGAATACCCAAGTTTTACCATCACAAACAACAAAAGAATTGTTAGGGGAATCAAAATAAAAAGCGCCACGCGAAGTTCATTTTTCTCAAGTTTCATCTTGCATCAAAAAATATCTTTCATATTGTGAACGAAATGCTGTAACTGTGCCAGAAAAAATCAAGAAGAAAATTATCATTAATCCCCATAAGTTCATCGCAAAATCGCGCTTCGCGACAAGCCATCCATTCAATTTATTCGTAAAAATAAAGATATGAATTCATGTAAAAAATGATTGATAAAAAAATAGTTACTTGTAATCTTTTTTGCACAAACAATCAATTTACTGGTATTTACAAATAGATCTTCACGATCATCAAACTTTGCTGAAAATGTATATGACAAATTATAATAAAAAAGGAATTTTTCAAAATTTACGCCACGATGTGCCTTTATTATTAAATATTAAACGTGACTGCATTCTTCAATTATGCGCTCAAAAAAGATTACGGTAAAAGGGGAGAGCGATGAACTACACCATTAAAGAAGAAACATCCACAATAACAATTACTATTGAAGGAGCAATGGAACTTCGCTCTATAAAGGAATTTCAAAACAAGGTCACCGAACTTGCATCTTCCAAGGCACGCGATATCGTTTTAGATTTGAAAGATGTTGAATACATCGATTCAACAGGGATAAGCGTGCTCATTGCGCTCCACCGCCAACAAAAACAAAATGGGAAATCGTTAAGAATTTTAAATCCCACACAAAGGGTAGCAAGCCTTTTGGAGCTTAGCTCCCTCGCTGAACTGTTGCATTAATTGTGTGCATCTGGATTCTCTTCTTTATATTTTTTTCAACCGTGGGGATTATATGTTTTTATTTATATAATGGCAATTGCCAAAACACAGCATGTTAGCAATATCAAAGGAAACAAAAATGAAACGACTATTCCAAAACATTCAAACATTCATCCTCAAAAGCAATTATGCTGGGCTTATCATCGGAATCAGCGCTTTTCTTATTATACTGATTTTAAGCTCAACAAATGCATATCAGCTATTTGAATTAAAACTATATGATCTTCGCTTTGCGTTAAAGCACACGCTAAATCCAATTCCTCAAGCATCTTTTCTTACCTTTCTGGATATTGACGATCACAGCATCGCAAATATCGGAGAATTCCCATGGCCTCGAAGTGTCTACGCAAAAGGACTTGCAACGCTCATGAGAAACGACGTGCGAAACGTTACGTTCGATACTCAATTCCCCGACGATTCTCCTCTTCTCATTGACCGCGCGCATTATGCAAAAATTACAAAAGAAAGAAGTGCTCCTTCAATTGGCAAAAAAATTTCTGATTTGATCATCAATAACGATCAAATTCTCGCGAAAGCTCTCGCTGAAGCGGGAAACGCAATTATACCTTTTTCGTTTCCGAAAGAAATTATCGAAAAAAGAATCGCAGATGAAGGGCGAAAGCGAGAAATAAAACAAGCTTTCAAACTTTTTATTGAAAAAGCATCAATTCCGGTTCCTCAACTAAAGGAGAAAGAATTTCGCAATTTCATTGATCCAGAAAGAAAATCCATTCTTCCCCCAATCCCTGAATTCATTCGCTCAGCGAAAGCATTCGGGTTTGTTGACAGCGATTTTGATATTGACGGCATCGCGCGTAAAATCCGCTTAGTTAGGGTTTTTGAAGGAAGGTTATTTTTTCACATGGCATTGGTAATGCTCATGGACCTGTGCAATGTAAAAAAAGAAAACATCGAAATTGTGCCAGGTAGGCACATCAATTTAAAAAACGCTATTCATCCCATTGCCCATCGAGTACAAGATATTATCATCCCAATCGATGATATCGGACGCATGTATATTAATTGGGCAGGAGACTTTTTTTCGCATTTCAATCACTTACCATTTTATGCGCTTTTAGAATATGATATCCTTAAAGAACCTGTTGATGAACTAATTGCGTCAGATCCAACAATTGGAAACGAAGTTGCGCGTATTCAACAAAAAATAAGCAATGCCCGCGAGATGTTGCAGCGCTCAAAAGATGCAATAAAAAACAGCCTTACCAGAAGCGAAATGCTAAAATTGGGCGAACAGCTTTATCATTTGCGCATGAAATATGCACAACATCTTCTCTCCGATATTGAAAAACTCAAAACCGAATACAACAAGCGACCAGATGCACAATTGGAAAACCAAATTGAAACGTTGAAAAATTATCCTGCTGCTATCGAACTTGTTGCGAAAGTTGAAAAACTTCACAGCCACGTTGCGATCATAGGCCTTACTGCCACGGGAACGCAGGATTTGGGAGTAACGCCCCTTTCATCACAATATCTTATGGTTGGAACCTATCATAACGTGATCAATACAATCCTTCAACAGCAATTTATTCGAAAAATTTCACCTCTATGGAATATGCTGAGTTCTCTCATTATTGGTATTGCAATGGGAATAATAATTCAACGGTTAAACGCGCGGCAATCGCTTGTTACCATCATGATAGGGTTTCTGTCAATAAACTTGTTTGTGATTTTTACCTTTGTCATATGGCACTTATGGGTTGACCAACTCGGGATTTCGCTTGCGTTTCTCCTTCCTTCGCTTTTCATCGGTGCTATAAAGTTCGTAAGCGAAGAATCGCAAAAGCGTTTTATTAAAAATGCATTTGCCCACTATCTTTCGCCCAAAGTGATTGATGCGATTATTCAAAATCCCGATTCGTTTAAGCTTGGTGGAGAAAGTAGAATTATCACCACATTTTTTTCGGATGTTGCAAAATTTTCTACGATTTCCGAAAAGCTTACGCCAACCGAATTGGTTTCGCTTTTGAATGAATACCTTTCAGAAATGACCGATATCATTTTGCGCTACGATGGCACAGTGGACAAATACGAAGGCGATGCCATCATGGCATTCTGGGGCGCTCCTCACGCATTGCCCGATCATGCACTGCGCGCATGCTTCGCTGCAATTGACATGCAACAACGCTTGGTGGAACTTCGCTCTCTATGGCGAATTGCTGGCAAAGATGAGCTTTTTGTGCGCATAGGAATGAACACTGGTGAGGCAGTTGTGGGGAACATGGGTTCTCGCACGCGGATGGATTATACGGCGATGGGCGATTCGGTTAATCTCGCCTCGCGCCTCGAAGGGGCGAACAAATTTTACGGTACATCGATTATGATAAGCGAAAATGTTTATCGGGAAGTTAAAGATCAAGTGGTTGTGCGCCCCCTCGATCGAATTCGCGTAGTGGGCAAAGCAGAACCGATTACTGTGTATGAGCTCATCTGTCGAAAAAACGAATTGACACCTGAACAAAAAGAGCTGCTCGACATTTATCTTGAAGGGCATGAACACTTTACTCACCGCGATTGGAACAAAGCACGCGCAAGTTTCAAGGCTGCGCTAAAAATTAATCCAACAGATGGGCCATGTTTAAAATTCATCGAGCGATGCAACGAATATCTTAAAAATCCTCCCTCAAAGAATTGGGATGGCGTGTACACTCTCAAAGCAAAATAAATTGACAAAACGAAATGCCACAGCGCCATAGTAATGTAGTGCCTCTTTAAAATTGGGAGTAACAATATGGTCAGGGTGATGAAAATTGGGCTCGTTGGCCTTGGAACGGTTGGAAGCGGTGTGGTCCATCTTTTAAAAAGAAATCGCGATGTTATCATTCGAAAAACTGGAATCGATTTACAAATTGTAATTGCATGCGATTTAAAAATAAACGAAATGAAACACAACATTCCAAATATCGAATGCACCACAAACTGGCATGAAGTTGTGACACATCCCAACATCGATACCGTTGTAGAACTCATTGGAGGAATTGAACCTGCCTTTCGCATAATTACAGAATCGCTGAAAGCGGGAAAGCATGTCGTTACTGCAAATAAAAAGCTCCTCGCCGAGCGAGGCAAAGAAATATTTCACGCCGCAAATGAAGCTGGGAAAACAATCGGCTTTGAAGCCTCAGTAGGTGGTGGAATTCCATGCATCAGAGCGCTCAACGAAGGGCTGGTTGGGAATCGCATTGCGTCGATCAGTGGCATTTTAAATGGAACCACAAATTACATTCTCACTCTCATGGAAGAAGAGAACAAATCGTTCTCCGACGCATTGCGCGATGCGCAGGAAAAGGGATTTGCCGAAGCAGATCCAACGTTCGATATCGAAGGGCACGATGCAGCGCACAAAATATGCGTCATTTCAACTCTCGCCTATGGCAAATGGATTAATTTTTCACACATCCCAATTCAAGGAATTTCACAAATAAGCCCACTCGATATTCATTTTGCACATGAAATGGGATATGCAATCAAGCTTCTTGGCATCAGCAAGCTTGTCGGCGATGAAATCGATATTAGAGTTCATCCTGCGATGATCCATCGGAGTCACCCGTTAGCCTCTGTGCGAAGGGAAAACAACGCAATCACCATCGCGGGTGATATGACAGGCGAAGTCACCCTTCATGGCAAAGGGGCAGGAAGCACACCCACAGCATCAGCGGTGGTAAGCGATTTGGTCCAAATTGCTCGGGGAAACATTTCGCTTCCCGATACAAAATCCTTTACTGATACCAATTATCTTTCGTCTGAAAAGCGAATTACCCGCTATTATCTGCGCTTATTCACAATCGATCGACCCGGCATTCTTGCAAAAATTGCAGGCGCATTTGGCAAGTACGATGTTTCCATTGCATCTGTCATTCAAAAGGAGTCTAACACCGATTACGTACCAGTTCTTTTTATGACTCATCGAGCAGTAGAAAATAAAATACTTGCCGCAATTAAAGAAATCAATTCGTTTGATTTTGTTGATGGTAAAGTCACTTTAATTCCCGTAGAAGATTCAATCGCAAAATAGGTGATGACCAATGAAAGATAGCAAGTACCGCGCGGAATTCCGATGCATTGCAGGATGCAACGAGCGATATCCCCTCGATGAAGTTGTGTACACATGCAAACGCTGCGGTGAACTTTTGGAAGTACACCACGATATCGAACGGCTGCGATCGCGAACGCCTCAACAATGGCGGGAATTATTCGATTCGCGCGTAGGAAAAAACACATGGCCCTACGGCAGCGGTGTATGGGGAAAGAAAGAATGGGTGTGCCCAGAAGTTGATAACGAAAACATTATCTCGATGTTTGAAGGCAATACCAACATGTTCTGGGCAAAGCGATTCGGTGAAATGCTTGGAATGAACGATGTGTGGGTAAAGATGTGCGGCAACAGCCATACGGGTTCATTTAAAGATTTAGGGATGACCGTTCTCGTTTCCATGGTAAATGAAATGATTAGCCGCGGAAAACCTATAAAGGCAGTTGCGTGTGCATCCACCGGCGACACTTCCGCCGCACTTGCCGCATACTGCGCCTATGCAGGTATTCCCTCCATTGTCTTTCTCCCGCACAACAAAATTTCAACAGCTCAGCTTGTCCAACCGATGTCGAACGGTGCAATTGTGCTTTCTCTCGACACAAACTTCGATGGGTGCATGAAAATTGTTCAGGAAATCACACGAGACAATTCCATTTACCTTGCAAATTCCATGAATTCGCTTCGCATAGAAGGGCAAAAGTCAATTTCAATCGAGATCGTGCAGCAATTTGACTGGGAAGTTCCCGATAACATCGTTATTCCTGGTGGAAACTTAGGTAATGTCTCAGCGCTTGGAAATGGTTTCAAAATGATGTTGGAGCTTGGCGTGATTTCAAAAAAGCCTCGCATAGTACTCGCGCAAGCGCAAAAAGCGAACCCTTTGTATCTTGCGTATCGCAAAGGATTTCCCGAACCTTTTGAGCCCATTGTCCCCGAAAAAACCTTAGCTTCTGCAATACAAATTGGAAATCCCGTATCGGTTAAAAAAGCCATTAGAACATTAAAAGAATTCGATGGAATTGTCGAACAAGCGAGCGAAGATGAACTCGCAAACGCAGCTGCACTTGCAGACAAAACGGGATTGTATTGTTGCCCACATACAGGCGTTGCCCTCGCTGTGCTTATCAAACTTGTCGAAAAGGGCATTATTTCCAAAAATGATCGTACAATCGTGATTTCCACCGCTCATGGATTGAAGTTTTCAGAATTCAAAATAGGATATCACGAAGGTACATTACCGGAAGTAAACTCTCGGTACGCCAACATGCCAATAGAGCTTCCAGCTGATTCCGATAAGGTTCGCGAAGTTCTTGAGAAAGAACTTACAAAAAGGAAAAATATTCCAACGACCGCAACGCTATGCAAATAACCTCTCACATATATCAGGTTGGCGGAAACTCATTAAGCCATCCAGCCGATGCTGCGATATACCTTATTCGTGACGGTTCTTCTGCGGCGCTTGTCGATGCGGGCACAGGACGAGCTACTAATGATGTTGTGCAAAATATTCTGAATACCGGATGTGAACTTTCATTCATTAAATACCTTTTCCTTACGCATTGCCACTTTGACCACATTGGCGGAGCGGAAAGGCTTCGCGCTCTTACGGGATGCACCATTGTTGCTCACTCGCTCGATGCGCAATTTATTGAATTGGGGGATTGTGAAGTTACTGCAGCCAGTTGGTATGGCACATGGCTTTCCCCATACAAGGTGGACATCCACATCGAAGGGAAACATGCAGATTTTTCTGTCGGAAGTTTACAGGTACGCGCGCACCATGTTCCTGGCCATTCGCCGGGCTCCATGATTCTCACAGTGGTATCCGATGAGCTGTTAGTTCTCTTTGGACAAGACGTACATGGGCCACTTAACGATGCATTGCGTTCTGTGCGCGCTGACTACGAGCGTTCCCTTGAATACATGATATCGCTTAACGCCGATATTCTCTGCGAAGGGCATTTTGGTATCTTTCGCGGGAAAGATAAGGTGCGCGACTTTATTGAATCGTTTTTGTAAATGCAATCATACACATGAAACCACATAACAAAAAAATCTATTCGATGCGGTATACATCTTTTTTAATAATTTTTTTTTCCTTCTTCATCCCCGGCATCGGCCAGGTATACTTCGGCGAAATCGCTCGAGGAATATTCTTTCTATGTACAATTGCATTTTTCGCATTGCTTATTCCTTTTGGACTCATCGTTGAATCCAATAAACCGTCATTGCTGCATGCGCTCACTATGACAGTGGGATGCTTTCTCCTACATTTAACTTGCTTTGCTGACACGGTACGCCTCATTATCGCACAGAGGAAGTGTATCGAAAAACATGTCTCATTTCTTGGTATAATCGGTTTTGCGCTTATTTCTGCTGCGATAATTTTTCTTTCAGTTCGTTTTGTGAGTTCATTTTATTTTCTTCACCAAATTCACGACGACATGATGCAACCATCTTTTTTTAAAGGTGAAATCGTTTTGGCGACGAATTTCTATAAAAAAATTGAACACGGCGATGCAGTGATTTTCAATGACAATTCTACTACACGCATTGGGAGAATCATTGCGCGGGAAAAAGATATGCTAAAACCAATCGATGGTATGATGGAATTAAATGGAGCTTTTCTGTCTATCGGGATTTTATTTGCAGATGAAATCGAGCGGCGGGACTTACAAGTATCCGATTCGCTTTTTTACGAGGTATCCGGCAACAAAAAATACGCAGTACAAATCATCCTAAAAAAGGCAAAGAGCATCCCACCCGCAAAACGAATTCAAGTACCACCACTTCGCTGTGCCATTGCATTTGACAACAGAATTTTGGAAAGGTTCCCTCGCATTATTGAATGCAACGCGGTATATGCGCGAATCGAAGGGATTTTTTGGGGAAAATCCTGGAAACGATTTTTCCTTCCGCCATACGATACGCTATAAAAATTCTTCAATCCATCAATTATTGTTGACGAAATCGCAATATTGTCAAACATTATAATGCAAATGAAAATGGGGAGGAGATTATGGTATTAATCACAGGCTGCAACAGCTTGGTAGGCAAAACGCTCATTCGTCACCTCATTGAAGAAGGAACAGAAATACGCGCAATTGACACCTGGAAAGAAAAAACTCTCCCTGAAACCGTGGATTTCATTGAAGGCACCGTTCTCGATGAAGATCTCATCTTTTCTGCAAGTGAAGGGATCCAAACAATTTTTCACCTCCAAGACATTGAAAGCCCTCTCCATGTTGGCCGCCGCTATATGAAAAAGCTCAACGTAAAAGGAACAGAAAACGTGCTCAAGGCTGCAAAAGAAAATCAGGTAGAAAAAATAATTTTCCTTTCAACCGCAGAAGTCTATGGGAAAAACAATACAATCCTCATTACCGAAAACGATCCTTGTAAACCAGTAACGCCATATGGCAAAGATAAATTAAAAGCAGAAAAGCTCTGCATAAAAGAAATTGAAAATGGCATGAATATTACCATTTTTCGCCCTACACTGATTGCAGGGGCACATATCGATGACCCTTTAATATTAGTGATTCTTTACATGGCGATGGCTATGGGAGATGCTAATCGACTTTACATCGCAGGAAATGGCGATACGCGTTTTCAACTCGTACATCCTGACGACGTCGTACGCGCAATGCGTGCCGCAATAAACACAGAACAATCCCGTGGCAAAATTTACAATTTAGGTTCTGACGATGTCCCAACGCAAGTAGAGCAAATGGTAAAAGTTAAAGAAAAAGCTCGACTCGATTGCCAAATAAAACATCTTTCGCCTGCTTTGACGAAATTTTTATCAATTGTTCTTAAGCCACTAAAAATAAATTATCTGCGAAAAGAACATGTTTTGTTCCTTGTATCCAATTTTGTACTCGATTGTGATCGTGCGAAAAAGGAGCTTAACTGGAATCCAACAAAAAACAATATCGATATTTTTCTTGAAGCAATCGAATGGTATCAAAAAGAAAAACTGTAAAGTGTATATATCACAGAAAATTCCTTAATCCTCTCTTCTTTTTTTCTCATGGCGGACGATAAAATAAAATATTTTTTTCAAAAGTTCCCACAACTTCACTACGAGGAGCATAAAAAACTGTCCCATGCTTCCTTCGCCTACGTCCATTGTAAGAAGTACCATTGCTTTTTTCATCTCACTTCTCGTTAAATGCTTTTGCTGTAACTTCATTTCTTTTAATCGCTTGCGGGCTTCTTTGCGCGAAAGTTTCAATGTTTTTCTATCTTCCTTGAACGATTTTGCACGAGTAATGATTTGATTGAGTATTGGATCTTCCAATAGTTTCTGACGAAGACTTTTTATCTTTTCATAACATTTTTGCAAAATCGGGTTTTCTGCACTATTGCAATAGTCCATTAAAAACTCGATGTATTCGCTTAAAAAATATGCCTTCTTATACAATTTTGTGCGTTCTTCTAATGATTTATTGGAAACATCAGCGCGCAAAAATTCATTCGCTGTCATTTCAATAAAATCGAGAGTTTCTTCCTTCAAAGAAAACAAGCGCGAAGGTTCAAGATCTGGGATTTCAACGAATCGGTGGCAGACTTCTTTGAGATCTTTGAAAATTTGCTCAGAATAATTTAATAAAAATCGATATGCCCGCTTTTCAGTAATCGTAAGACCTTCCTCACCGCCTTTTTGCGAAACTTTTTTCCTTACTTCATTTAAATTAACTGCCGAAGGATCAAAATCAATCTTGTTGGTATCCATTATTTCTTTCATATCGTAAAAATTTCCTTCAGCAAGATCGCTTCCAATTTTTAATATATTGAGTTTAATATCTCCAAGGCGCTCTCGCACCGCAAATTTATTAATTTTGCTTATCCCATCGGTTACAACCAAGATTTCTGAATTAAGCATTTCCTTGTCGTATTTTATATCGCTGATTGCCTGAAACACCGCTTGCTGCAAATTTGTGCTCACACCGCCAGTAGTAAGGTAGAGCACTTCCTCAATTAAATTAGAAAAATCCTGTCTTCTTTCAAGTTTAAAAAGCTTGCCAACTTCCGAATCAAAAGAGCGAAAAAAAATTTTCGCTTTGCTATTCATCTTTCGTCGAAGAAACTCTGCGACAATACACTTTGCATAAAAAATGCGCATCTTAAAATCCATCGACTTGGAACTGTCGAAAAGCAAATAGAATTTCTGTTCAAATCTATTTGCCTCTTTTCCAGTTTCATCGCGCAAGGTAGAAATAGGTTTAAATTTGTCTCCTTCTGTCTCAAAAAATCGTTGCACGAGTAACGATTTCGTAAAAAGTTTGATATCGAAAATATCATCTTCCCATGCAAGTTCGCGCGGAAGAGCTTTTTTTAAATCATAAATCGTTTTATAACTATCGATAACCATGTTATCCGAAAGCGGGGAAACGCGTTCCACTCTGTTTACCAATATTGTCTGATCGCGATCGGGCGTTTCAATTTTTTCTTCTCGCGAAATATCTTCGATGGCTTGGAGCGCCTCGCTTACAAGATCAGAAGTAAAAATCACTTGTGCAATTTCAAATAGTATGAAAAACTTCGAAGGGAGTACTGTCTGGATATTATCGAAAAAACCAAGTTGCTCCCAATATTCAAAAAAGTCGGTACTTGGGCGTTGTACCTGTTCCCATCTGTTAAAAATCGTTGACATGCGAATCTGCTACACCAAAAGATCTCGGTAATCTCGAAGAATTCCTTCTTTCAATTCCCTCACTTCTTCAACTGCCGGATTGATTTCATTAATGCTCTGCTTCAACATTTCGAGCGTAACTTCTTCATCTTGTACCTTATTTTTTGAAGGAAAAATCTTTCGAAAAAGTCCAAAAAGGCTACTCAAAAGTCCCCGCGCTGCTTTTAATTTCTCTTTTTTTGACGGGTCTTCACGAATTTCCTGAAATACTTTTCGCAATCCCAATAAAAATTCAATCTGCTGCAACGCTCCCGTGTTATTGAAATGCACCATGGTTTGCTGATATGTATCTAAAAAGACATCTTTTTCCGATTTATCTCTCGCTTTCACCGAAATATAACTATTTAATGTGCAGAGCGTTAAATACATGTTTTTCACATCCTCCATATTCGCCTCAAAGCGGTTATCGAGCAATGCACTTGCCCGTAAAAAATCAGAAATTTTTGCCTGTTTCCGCGGACTTATGAAAAAGTTATATTCGCTTTTGCGCATTTCGCTCACAAATTTATTCACCACCACATTTTTCATGAAATATACAATATCTGGAATTTCGATTTTTATTTTTTTATTTTCATTTCGCACAATACTCGAAAGATAAATAATTTGTCCAAAAGGGATTTTCTTTTCGGGTTCTATTGCAACACCTCTGCTAAAAGAGTACGTATGATCGATGAGAATTTGCGTATACACATTATTCATCTCGGGAATAATCGCTTTATATAAAAAGCGATCGAGAACTGCTTCAGTTACTTCATTCATTCGCATGTAATTTGCAGTGGCAATGGCAGTGTGGACGGCTGCATCGATTATTTCTGGTCCGTTTATAAATTTCCTTTCATTTAATACAGTAAGAAGAGATCGCAAAACAACGTCGCTTGCATCAAAAAATTCATCGAGAAAAACAAGATCAGCTTCAATGATGGATCGATGGATGTTATGGCGAATTCGTCCCTTTTTAAATTCTTCAATATTGTAAGGTCCAAAATAGTTATCGGGTGTTTGATCCTTAGTAGCTTGGGCTGAAAAAATCCTTACATTATCAAATGTATTAAAAATATAATTTGCCAAAAACGACTTCGCCATTCCTGTACGCGATAAAAGCAACAGATGTTCACGTGTAAGAATTGCAAACATCGCCTGTCGAATTATCTCTTCCCGCCCAATTACATTTTTCGATATTCTCTCCATGTGCCATTTAAGGTAGCTTACAATCGTCGGAATATCGTATTCCTCTTCTTCAACGCGTGCAACTTGTTGCTGTACAACAATCGGCTCTCTCCCCGGTTTTTTTTCTGCAACATTGGAAATAACGCGCGGGGAAAAAATTTGAGGGGTATGTTTTGCACTTTCGCCTTCTTCGCTAATTCTTTTTTTGGCAGCTTCTTGAGAAAATACTGTGAAGCCCTCTTGAATGAGAGCAAGTTCCATCTTCTTATATTTTTCAAATTGTTCCCGCTTTTCCTTGTCCATAAACTAAAATCCTTGCAAAGTGAAATTTTAACTCATTTTTTATTGTTCCCCCGGCAGAAGAATCCGCACTTCCGTTCCTTCTCCAACTTTACTTCGAATGCCAATAGCACCTCCCATATTTTCAACAATCGAATATGTGACCATCAATCCTAAGCCTGTCGCTTTTTGCCCCTTTGTGGTAAAAAACGGTTGAAATATTTTTGTTAAATTTTCTTCAGGAATTCCTATCCCAGTATCTGCCACGGAAATTCGCGCAACAGGATGTTCCCCCACAGTATCTCTGCTTACAGAAATGGTAAGCTTTCCCCCCTCTGGCATTGCATCTTCTGCATTGCTAATTAAATGCAAGAGAACCTGAACGAGATGGTTCATCGTGGCTTTCACCATTGGTGTATTTGGTGCAACATACGTTTCTACTTCATATCCCTTTTCCTTCATTCTCTTTAATACCAATTGTATAGGATGGCTTTCTAATACTTTCGAAATTGTTAATATTTCTTTCTCCTCCTCTTCTGGTTTTGCAAGATTTAACAGCTGATTTGTAATATTGCGCATTTTGATTAATTCTTCTTTCACATCGTTGATGTAATCGATTACAGGACTGTCTTTATCAATGTTTTTTTCAATAAAATTGAGATTCATCGTGATCAAATTAAGAGGCATTTTCATTTCATAGGCAACACCTGCTGCCAGCAATCCCATCGCAGAAAGCTTTTCAATCCGCTGCATCTTTTCGGCCATCAATGACTGTTCCGTCACATCTTCGACCATGACCAAAACATTCTTCACATTTCTCTTCGAATCGAAAATCGGATCCATCGTTACATTTATTGTAAGTACCCTGTCTCCAGAAATCGGCACATAGCGGGTATTGCGCATGGTAACGGAACGCTTTTCCAAAAGTACTTTGTCAAATGCATCTTTAAGCCCTGCTTCGATAAATCCCGGATGTTGAAATAGATTGTATCCAACGCGCGTGACATTTGGCGGATGGCCCATTATCCGTTTTAACGCAGGGTTCTCGGTAAGCATGATGCCAACAGGATCCATTAAGAAAATTCCAATGGGTGCATTATTGACGATTTCATCGTTAAGAGCTTTTAAACGTTTGAGTTCCTCAGCTTGTTCAATTTGTTCCTTAACTTTTTCCTCGAGCCTTCGCGAATTTTCTTTCAACATCTTTTCCATTTTGTGGATTGCGGTTATATCGCGCAATACAGCGAGCATTCCCACAATCTTGCCTGCCATTTCCCGGATTGGAGTAAAATTTGCGATGAAGTAATGAATGTTTCCATCTTTATCGACTGTTTTCATTTTTTCGTTTATTACCGATTTCCCTTCGGTAAGAACGGCATTAAATACAACCTGGGCGCGCTCGTGTTCAACTTCGGGTAAATAGTGTAAGTAATGTTTCCCAATTTCATTCTTATTCCCTCGCGAAAAAAACTCTCTGCACACAACATTTTGATACACAAGATTACCTGATTGATCGATGATAAAAATCACATCCGAAGCTTCTTCAACGAGGGATTTGTAATTAATAACAAATCCCCCTTCGCCTTCGGTCATCAACACGCATTCAGGCCGAAGTTCCCGCACCAATGCAATGAGTTCCTCTTTTGAAAGCAATTCGAGCGGTTTTGTTTCCATATGCGCCTCGCATCAGCGAATTTTTTTTGAGCCAGGAAAACTCAACGTATTAAAAAACCATACCTCAATGGCAAGGCTAAAAACTGTACCAATAAAAAATGCGATTGCAAAATAAAATGTATTCATTTGCAAAATCAATAATCCACCAAAAGCAAACAATGCCAAAATAGCAAGCCGAATGGGAAACCCGCCCACCGTAATGAGAAGCAATACAAGCGTGTTTGACTTCATTCCCTTCTTTGCACCTAAATACCAGATCGTTGCAAAAAGCGAATTTACGATTGTGCCTATTAGATATCCTTTAAACTCTGCAATGCTCTTCACAAAAAGAATTACCAGCGCAACGACTACATTAACTGCTGTCATTAAAAGAATATAGCGAACCGCTTTTTTTAATGTTTCCATAAGCTTTCCCATTCATAAGAGTGAAAACTCGATGAACGCATCATTGAATATAATTTACATATTGAAATGTTATTGTAGCTTAAAAAAACGCTTCCCCTATAAAAGAAAAACGAAAATGATTTTGCGCTCTATGTTGTGCCTCCATGGGAATATTCTACATTTTTTGAAGTTTCCCGATATGCCTTACTGGCAAAATACTCATTTGGCCACACAAAGATACGGTTTATTAAATCTCGAACTTATTCATTTTTGAGTAAATGCACATTCCAATCATTGAGATAATGTCAAACAAAACAGTTTTGGTCAAGTACATTTTAATGTTCAATTATCCGCTATGAAATACGCGAATTCCTCATCATAACATTGCTCATTACTGCAGAATGAACTCACGAGCATTCTGCCCTCTACTAAATCTTTTGTTTTCTGGATCCCAAAAACCGTAGCTCTGCCAATGAAATCCGAAAAAATCTTGACCGATGAAATCTTATCGCAAAGAAGTGCTAACCTCTTTGATTTAAACGTTACTTTCACATTATTTTTTTGAGAACTGAAAACAAATTCCTCTTCTCTTCGTTCAAATTTAGGTGCAAGCTTAATTTCAATGAAATGCACGGATCGCGCAATTTGCACCGCATTTTTCACAGATTCGGCATCTGCAACAAATTCTTTCAAATTTATATTGCTTGCACGAAGAACAATTGCCAAAAAAAGAAAGATGCATGTTGAATAACGTTTCATTCTTTTAGCAACTGATACAATAAAATTCCCGCTGCAACAGATGCATTTAGCGATCCAATTTTACCCTTAAGAGGTATTCCAACTACCATGTCGCATTTTTTCACAACTGATTGCCGAATTCCCACACCTTCACTTCCGATGATGAGAACAGACGGCCGACAGCGTTTCAAATCATCTAATCTATGATCGCCATTTGAAGAGGTTCCTATAATCCATAACCCTTCGGTTTTTGCTTTTGCAATAAAACTGCCAACATTGGAAATCTCCACCACAGGAAGATACGCTGTTGCGCCCGCGGATGCTTTTACCACAGAAGAATTAATGGGTGACGAGCGAGCGCTCGAAATTACCACGCCCACTGCACCTAAAGCCTCAGCTGTCCTAATTATGGCACCAACATTATGTGGATCCATGAGGGAATCTAAAAATACAACCACACCCTTTGTGTCCAATGCAGTTTTTACAACCGAATCAGCGGTGGCAGGCATTTGATGATACCCCGATAATTGCAAAAGAACGCCCTGATGCACAGAAGAAGGGATTCGATTTTCGAAAAATGATTTATCAACCCATTGAGGTTTTATACCAATGCGTTCAGCTTCCGACACAATAGCGTGGATAATTTTCCCATGAGCATTTTTTAAAACAAAAAGCGATGCAACATTTCCCGGTCGGAGGGTGCGAAGGTATTCGAGGACGGGATTTCTTCCGTATATGTCCATGAAATTTTTAACTATTCAGAGCATTCAGATGCACTTCAATACACTCGCACTCAAGCCATTCCAAGATTATTTATTCAACTGAATATTTAAGTGCGCAATTTCCATCGCACGCCATCCCTTGTATCTTCCAGAATAATTCCCTCTCTGAGAAGTTCTTCTCGAATGCGATCGGCGCGTGCAAAATCCTTTTCCTTACGCGCTTTTTGCCTTTCCGCAATGAGCGCTTCAATTCTTTCGACATCGATTTTGGGCATTGTCTTATTATAGAATATAAACCCAAACACTGAATCGATTCGCTTCAACACGTCCATCACCACATCCCTATCGGCAGTGCTAAAGCGATTTTCATCGATGAGGGAATTGACAGAATGGATGTAATCAAAAAACTCCCCAAGTCCCCCTGAAATATTCAAATCGTCATCCATTTGCTCTATGAAATGATCTATAAACTCTTTCGACAAAGTGCGAATCGCTGGATCGCCTGCACCATTTTTCTTTACATCGGAAATCCGCACAAGGAAATTATCGATTCGAGAAAGAGCGCTCTCTGCTGTTTTGATGCCATCGAGCGTAAAGTTTAGCTGTTTGCGATAATGCCCTGTGAGCAACACATAGCGGATTGCGCGGGGAGAATACCCTTTTTGCAACAGATCGCGCAGCGTATAAAAATTCCCTTTTGACTTCGACATTTTGGCACCATCGACAAGCAAATGCTCAAC
>JAOAAF010000031.1 GCA_026419015.1 Spirochaetota bacterium | reverse complement strand
GTGGTACAGAGAAGAAACGTTCCTGTTAAAACAGCGCATCTCATAAGTAATATCGTTTTTGTTCGCGAACCGTTGATTGGGGAAATCTCCCATAATGGTGACCAGGCCAGATAATCGTTTCATCTGGAAGCGAAAGAATTTTTTTTGTAATGGATTCCATGATTTTTTTATATGAACCGCCGGGAAGGTCAGTACGCCCCATACCTTCAGTAAAGAGAGTATCCCCCGTAAAGATGTGGCCAGGGGTGTAAAGGCATATGCTCCCTTCGGTATGTCCGGGCGTATGGATTACAGTTAGCGTGATGGAGCCGATTTTAATGATGTCGCCATCACGAAGAAGCCGAACGGGTGTTGGTGATCCCTTGCCCCCATTTATGCGCGAAAGCATTCGATTAATCATGCTCTGGAGGTGCTTTGCTTCTAATTCGTGTATGAGCAGTTCAGCACCAGTTTTTTTTATGACGAAATCGTTCCCCGAGGTATGATCGAAATGGCTGTGCGTGTTGATGACTTTGGTGATGGTTACGCCATGCTTATTGACAGCATCGAAGATGAGGTCGAAATCCCCTGCGGGATCGATGAGCACAGCTTCGCGCGTGGTTTCATCCCCAATGAGGTAGCAAAACACCGCCATGTGTGTGACGAGAATCTGTTCGAGAATCATATGCAATTATTTGCGTAAAATTTGATGCAGTGTAGAAAAATGGCTATATGATGTCAATTGAATTTATCATCGAGCGGCTCGAAATGATTATAAATAAAAAATGTCTTTACAATCGAATGGGAATTTTGATTATTTAAAACGAAAAACAAATTGCGCGCTATGAGCGAAATGAGAATTCTCATCGCAAAGGATGCAGAATCTGATATTTCTTCTATGGAAGAAATTTTAGCCGCTGAGGGATACTCGTTTGACGTTGCAACGGAATTTCAGGACGTGCAACAGAAGGTATTGTCGCATCCCTATTCGTTAATATTCTATTTGCCCCCACCGGCTGGACGAGTTCCGCGTGGGGTATGGCAATTTTTACGCGAGCATTCTCACGAGATCCCAATTTTGTTTTGTGCGCCGGCCGATTATAGTATAGCCGATTACCAACGCTGGCTTGAGGAAGGTATGGAAAATTTCCTTTCGCTTCCAGTTACCAAAAGGCAGCTCCTTGCGTCGATTCAATCAACGTTGGAAGCGAAAAATTATCGATGGGATGATAAAAGCGTGATGCAGCCAACTGCGCTTCCCCTTTTTGGGGGCAGAGTGATTAAGAATATCTCCCCCCTGCGAGTGAGGAATGTAATTGTTTCGGCTTTTGAAAATTGCGCACATCATCAGCAGGTGCTAAAAAAAGCATACCGGAAAACGCAGATTATCGAGGAGGCAACGCTTGCAGCCACTGCGGTATCTCATCGAAGTGAAGATAGGATAAAGCGAGAAGATGAATTGATACGCGCAATTGAAAAGAAAGAATTTGAGATGTACTATCAGCCGATTGTTTCGTTACGGGATGGAAAAATTTGCGGGTTTGAAGCGCTCGTGCGTTGGAATAATCCAGAGAAGGGATACATATCTCCATCGGAATTTATTCCGCTTGCCGAGGAAACTGGTTTAATTATACCTCTCGGATTGTTGGCAATCGATATGACAACAACGCAATTGAGTGAGTGGAATTCGAAATTGAGAAAACAAAGACCAATAACTTCTAGTGTGAATCTTTCACCGGTACAGTTTATACATCCCAATTTAGCTGAACAGATTAGCGAAATCGTCGAGGCGAAAAAACTCGAAAGGGAGTTGTTGCGATTTGAAATCACCGAAAGCGCTCTCATGGCAGATATGGAAAGCGCTAACATCATGCTTTTAAAATTAAAATCGATGAAGCATAAAATCTACATGGACGATTTTGGGACCGGTTATTCTTCATTGAGCTATTTGCGACATTTCCCCGTCGATGTATTGAAAATCGACCAGAGTTTTGTAAAGTGGATGGGTGTCGATGAAGAAAGCGACACCATTGTGAGGGCCATCATTGAGCTTGCGCATCACTTGCACATGGAAGTAGTAGCCGAGGGAATAGAAACAGACGAACATGCCGCGAAGCTTCGGGAGATGAACTGCGATTATGGCCAAGGGTATTTTTTTTCCAAACCAGTGAGCACAACGATCGCAACGGAACTACTCATCGCTGATCCGCAATGGTAAAAAATATTTTGAAATTAATATCGCATGTAATGAAAAGGTTCTATGCTGTTGAGTTCATCTTCGGAAAGCGTTTTGTATCCTGCTTTTGAAAGGAGCGTCTGCGCTTCGGTCATTTTATCGACATCGACGACAAATACAGCATGTTTCCTGCTTTCCAGTACAAATCCATAGGCATTATTGCAGTTAATATGTTCCTGCGCAAGGAGTTGAACCAATCGATCGAGGCTGCCAGGTTTATCGTCGATGAGAATTGCAAGCACCTCTGTTAGTTCGTTGGGAATCCCCTTTTCTTTCAGCAACGAATGAGCGTATTTTGGATCATCAACGACCAAATGAAAAAAACCTTTCTCGCCAAATGAGGTTATGGTAATTGCGCGAATATTAATTTTCGCTTCGGCAAGGATTGAAGTTACCCTTGCTAAGGATCCCGGTTTGTTTTCTGCGGGGATGGTGAGCTGATACGATGTCATAAAGTTACCTGCACACGTGTTGTATTTCTTTGCGATTATATATCCGCTCGCTCAGTCTTTGTCAAGCAGGTATTTTATATGGATCATGATAAGCAAGCGAGCTTCCCCGAAGAGGTGAATGCGTTTGTGAATCCTTGAAAAATTTGGAATTTTTAACTATTTTTTTATGAAAAAGTTGTTTTTTTATGTATATTAAACATAAGCGGTGTAATATTTGGTTATTCGTTAAGTGCTTTTTGGTCGATAAAAAAAGGGGATTGATGATATGAAAGAATGGATTATTCGATTATGTTATCCGGCACTTCGGGGAGCGAACATTATCCTATTTGCCTGTTTTGTACCCAGAGGAAGAAAGCTTTATTTTTGGGAAAAGCCACTGTACAAAGAGTTAGTGAAGATGGTTCAGCTTGAATATCGGTTGCTTCAAAAAATTCACAAGAGGTTTGTGCCTTGTTAATGGCATACGAAGAGGATACGTGCACCCAATTGCCGTGCAATTGTTTTAAATGGGCGCAATAGTTTTCTGAAAGAGGAGGACATCGAATCTTTGACCAAATTTTTCGCCAATTTTTTCAAGCGTACCTTTGAGAAAAAATCCGTTTTTTTCGTGAAATCGCTTCCCACCAGTATTTAATGACGAAACTTGAGCAATTAGATGCGAAATATTTATTCTTTTCGCTTCACAAATAAGATATTCCAGCGCTTGTTTCCCTAATCCTTTCCCGATAAGCGATGGGTGGAGGTAGTAGCTTATTTCAGCAGCTGATCGAAAGGCAGGAATTGGACTGTACGATCGAAGGAAGCAAAATCCCGCTGTTTGTGAGTTAACAATAATGGCAGCGGCTGGAAAACCGCGCATCGATGAGATGAATGTATCGTAGAAATGGTAATCTGCTTTTGTCTCGAGAAATGATGCGAAACTGTGTTCAATGTAATAATTGTATATATCGATTATCGCACCGCGGTGGCGTTCGTCGAGATGTTGAAAGTGCACTTCGACGTGTTGCATCGATTCCCCCTATCGCTTTAGGTTTAAAACTTCGTTTTGCGCGAAAAAATTTTTCATCTTTCAGTTGACAAATTATTCGAAATGGGATATGCGCATATCAAAAGTTGAAAGTTTGTAACTTTTGTAAGGAGCATACTCGCTGTGAAAAAAAGAACGCAAGTACTTTTAGATAAAAAATTTCAATTTAGAACAACTTTTTCGATTATCTTTATTGTGCTTGCAATATTTCTCATTTTCGGTGCGATCGTTTCAGCAACTGCAATGTATAATAACAGAAAACTTCAAGAGGTTGTGGTAAATCAAAAACAATTGCTTACAAGTCAATATGAAGCGTTTAGCAACCTTTTAGTGCTCACGCGGCAAGAAAATTGCATTGTCGATCAATTAAATCGCGCTGCTGATGAAATGGCAAATAAAGTCGATCGAAGCCAACAGATGAGCAATGAAGCGATATCTACCATGGAAAACATTATTGCCTGGAATTATGTGCTCATTTTCATCATTGCAGGATTGCTAATAATTCAGTGTGCAGTTCTTTTTGTGGCAATAATTCGAAAAACTCATAGAATCATTGCGCCTGCGAAGCTGATGGCATCTCAAATGGATGAAATTGTTGCGGGGAAAAATCCACAAATACGGCCACTCCGCGCGGATGATGAGTTAAAAGAATTATATTCGGCATTTTCACGACTTGTGGAATACATTCAAACGCTTCGCCGGTGATTAGTGTTTCATTGCAATGAAATTGCCAAATTTTTTATCGGAATTTACAATATGTTCTTGAAGCCAGTCGATGAGAAATGCCAATATGTCGATCATTCCGATTTTTCCCCCTTTGTATTCCGAAATGCGCATTTCTGCATCCGATTTAAGTTTTTGGTGTTCTTGCGCGTGTTTTTTTGCAAATGGATATTTGTGTTGTTCGAAGAGTTTTTCTTCGTGGGCAAAATGAAATTGAGTGTAATCCATAAGGCGTTGAAAAGCGGCATCGAGATCGCCTTCGGATGAACCCACCATAGTTGCATGTACGGTATTAAGAATTTCAAGCAGAATCCGATGTTGCTCATCAATGGATGCTATTCCCGTTTCGAGGTTTTTGCTCCAGCTGATTAGAGACATATGAAACCTCTTAAAATTGTTTTTTTAGATTTTCATTAGTATATTATATCAAGAATTAGATTTGTTTCAAAGTAAATTGCGTTGATAATAAAAATCTTGAAACCAGAACGGGAACATTTATAAGCGATTATTGGAGAAAGGATAATGGCTAAACTTAAAAATTATGTGGTCAGTGGTATAATATATTTCATGTGTGCGTGCGGTCCTTCGCACGAGGAAATTTTTCTTTCGGGGACAATCGATATTCAAAACGTGAAGAATAATCTTACCGGGCCTTTGATGTTGATTGTCACAACTACTGCAGACATCGCACAGTTGCAATCGAATCCTCAGGAGTCGATTGTTGGCATCTTTGGCATCAATCCCGATGATCCGTATTATCGCGTGGAGATAGGTTCGTTGGGGAAAAAATCGGGAGAAGTGGTGTATCTTTTTGCATTCATCGATGCCGATTTCAATGGAATGCCGTCTCCAGACACTGGCGATTTTGTTGGCTTTTACATTAATCGCAACACCTATGAGTATGGCTATGAATTACAAAAAGGTGAAAATCGCAATCTCGATATTCGCGTTAATCGAATGCTGCGCGATTTTAATGCGCAGATCATCTATGCGATCGACAAGGGCGATGTGACGTATGGAAAAGAATTCAATGTTCTTATCACAGAGGAAGTGGTTATTGCCGTTCATGAAAAAGGAATGCAGATTGCGCTTACCTCGGCTGGTACCTATGAGGTAAAAATAGATCCCGATTACATTCTCGGATTTGCGCGCTTTCAGCCACCCGTGTTTGATGTGTATGAAGGTCCACGGCCAAAACCATATGAAACGCCAAAAGCGCTTGAAGTGATTCCTGCAATCCACGTTGAAATTCCTATAGAGAATGAAAAAATCGCTGGAAAAGTCTATTTAGTTGCGATAATTGATGAAAATAGCAATGGGAAAATAGAGGTTGATGATGATGTGGGATTTTATCCTGAAAAAATTAATGTTTTACCTGGAACTTGTTTTGAAGTGCCCGGCTATGGGAAAATCTGCCCACCGCCGGGAGAGTATTATTATCCGAAGGGGATTTACGTGCAGAGAGGGGAAAATCGCGATGCGTCGAATGATAACGAGCCATATTGGATTGTGTATCGAATATATCAACCTACCAAATGAGAATTTCAAGTAACATGAAGCGAAGCGTTTTTTTTGGATGTTTGGGTTTATGCATTGTATGGTGTGTGACAATTTCGCAGGCGGCGATAAACGAAGATAACTTTTATGAAAGCGAACAAAAAGCACTGCAAAGTTTTCGCCGCGGCGATTATTTTGCGCTATATGAGGCAATAGAAGAAATTGTGCGAAGTCGTTTCGAAAACCCACGCGCTTTTTTGTACGTGTATGATATTGCCCGTTTAGGAGATGTGGTTGGAAGAAAAAAAGCCATCCATGCATTGGAAAGGGTTACAAAACAGGTCGAAAAATCGAACAATGCGGCGAGATCAGCGGCGAAACTTGTGCTTACCCTTGAAATGGAAAAATTGCTGAAATTAGAAAATCCACAAAAAAGCAAAGAATTAATAAAATCGCTTTATCCTGTGACTACTTGGTTGCTCATTGGGCCGTATTGGAAGTATGGGCCGGGTGATCTTTATGCTCCTTTTCCGCCGGAAACTATTGAAACGCTTTCAGAATCAAATATCAAAATTCGTCGGGTCAAAATCGCAGAAGATGGGCTCTTACAGGTAAAACGCTTTTTGTATCCTGCATCGGGTATTGCATACGCAGCATTTTCCTTTCGACATTCCGATGAAGTAAAGTTGAGAATTTTTTCAGATGAACGCTATGTTCTCTTTGTCAATGGAAAGCAGATTTTGGTAAATGATGAAAACAATGCAAAGCGCCGTGTGAGAATTGTTCGGCTTTGGGGATGCAGTGAATTCAGCGTAATGATTAAAATCCAAAAAAGATCGTCGTGGGCATTGCGAGTTATTCTTACCGATTCGTCGGATAATCCTATTCGCATTCCCATCGAATTAGATCGGTTGTATCGAGCTGATTTTCGGTATGCGGAGGAAATGGAATATCCTTTCGCGCAGCTAATGGCAATTGAAGAGGGCACAACAAAAGAATTAGCTCTTGCGTATTTTTTCGATGAGCTGGAAAGCGAAGAATCGCTCGCATTTTATAAAGCAGTGGCTCAAAAGCAGAAAACCCCTTTTGCGAAATATCTGTATGCTGCAGCGCTTCTCGCCTATGGGGGCGACGATGTCAATTCAGCACGCAATCTTGAGGGGCGTCGACTCATGAAAGAAGTAACCGAGGAAGACAGCTTAATGGTACCTGCGTTGCATAAGAAGTTTCGAGCAATTTATGAATCAAAAGACATGATGGGTGCTGCGCGTTTTGGGAGGGATGTTGCGGGAATTTCACGATATTATTTTCCTTTCAGGCGCGATTACGTACGGCTTTTACGTTTTTTGAATTACAATAAAGAGTTTGAAGAAGAAATTGAAAAATTTAAACGAGACTTCCCCGATGCAATTGTCCCACTAAAGGAAGAGGCGGCATATTATCGTTACATAAATCCGCTTAAAGCTTCACAGCTGGATTCGCTGATTTTGGAAAAGGAATATTCAAAGAAGCATCTTTCGGAACTTATCAAATATCATTCGCGAAAGGGCGATTTGAAACAAGCTCACGCGCTCGTGGAAAAATATGGTGAAGAAGCGGGTTTGTGGCGCGATCGGGCATCAGTGCTTATCGATTTGCGAAAATTTGAGGAAGCGAAAGAAATAATTTATAAAAGATTGCTTGAGCGCGAAGAACCCGATTGCTATCGCATGCTCGGTTTTCTTGATGCTCTTAGCGGTGATGATCCCCTTATGCAATGGAAACGAGAATTAGAAATTCGCCCATCGAATTTTGCACTTGAAGAGTATGTGAATTATTTAGAGAAAAATTCGATATACCCTTTATGTAAAGAAGCGGAAGAGAAAACAAAAAGCTTTCTTGAAGCATGGAAGAGAGGAGAGTTTGCACGCATGCCGTCTACTGTCTTGTATCGGGCACGGGTCTATGAACTAATGAAGGATGGGGGGAGCAGAGCATACTGCGAAGACATTGTGATACTGAACGATCAAAAAGCAATTGCGCAATGGGGCGAATATTCCGTAGTGCATAGGGGTACGTTTAAGCCAGTGAGGATTCGCGTATATCATCCAGATGGCGAATATACCGATGCATATTCTATGCAGGATGTCGATGGTGAGAATTATATTAATCTTCCATCTTTAAAGGAAAATTCCTTTGTGCATATTTCCTATTATGTTGAAAACCCCATTAGGGAACCTTTATATGCAAATCTTTTTGCATTGCCACCAACGGAAATTTGTAGTTTTGAAGAACCAGTCAAAGAATTTTTTTTCAGCGTGTCATTCCCGAAAGACATACAGTGCAACGTTATTATGCCAGAGGGGGCAGAGCAGTTTGAGCGCGAGATGGATTCGATCGTCCAATACTCTTTTGTGATGAAAGAAATTCCAGGGATTGTGCGCGAACGTTTTGGTGGAAATCGTTTGAATATGTTGCCATTTTATGCATTTTCGACGTTAAGAGATGAGTCTGATTTCGCAAGGTGGTATCGCGGCCTTCTTGTGGGGGTATTTGATATTGATCAGAAAATGTGCGCGGAACAATTTCGCGGCAGAGGCCTTAATCTGATTGAGAATGTTTATGAGTTTGTTGCGCGAAACGTTGAGCTTGAGCAGAGAAATCTTTATTATCCGCAAAAGGCATCTGATGTATTTTACATGCGGCGTGGTGGTGCAGAAGGGAAGGTAATTCTTGCAAAAGCAATTCTCGAACGATTTGGTATTCTTTCGTTTATTGCATTTGCAAGACGAGCTGATCGACCAGCGCTTTCGAACTTCATTTCGCCGCATGTATTTACCGATGTATTGCTTTGCATACCTTTATCCGACACCAATGTTCTTTGGCTGGATTTTTCGAGCATGGAGTATTCATGTGGGGATGTAAATCCGCTATTAGAAGGGGTTGAAGCATTTGTCCTTGTCGGAAACGAAATTGAATGCAAGCGTATTTTTGGTAAACAAAGTGCGCGAGCGAAGGGGTACTTTCGCATACGCATTGATGAAAATGCTCAAACATTTCTTGAGGGTAAGGTAGAACTATTTGGGACAAAAGCTGCATTTCGGCGCAATCTTATCGATGAACGAGAGAAAGAAAAAGCGGTTCAAAAATATTTTGGATATATGATTCCTTCATTTAATATGGATGATTATGCGATATTAAATGCAACTGAATATTCAAAGCCACTGGTCCTTTCTGCAAGTGGCTATTTCCATGGGATTGCAAATCATATAGGGAATGGTATTGTGCTGAAGATTTCTCCCTTACAAAGCGAAGTGCTTGAATATGTACTGTATTCTCAACGGGTGCATCCTTTGTTCATTGGTGAGTCAATAAGCGAAGAAGATGTCTATGAATACGTTCTTGATCCTAAGGCCAAAGTTAACACGATTCCTCCTGCATTTGCCTACGAATGCCCTTTTGGCAAGTTTGAAATTAATGCAAAGTACAATTCGAACGAACACTCAATAACTGTCCGAAAACGGGTGTTTGTGCGTAGCGGTTACATATTGCAAAAACAATATAAGGATTTTATTAATTTTTGCGATGCAATTAAAGAAGCAGAAAATGCGCACGTACTGTTAAGCGTCACTGCAGAGTAAAATATTTTAGTTTTGCTTAGGTGCACTATCGAATTTCTTGGTTTCTGTGGAGCAATTTCTTATTTTTTTATTATGTGAGGTACTGCGAAGATAAGGGAAAACGGTTGTTAAAATTTTAATGAACATCGGAAAATTTCACATCTTGAAGCCATCTTCCTCTTTTTAATTTGTGTCGGAAATTTGTTGTATCGTCCTCAATTATTTTGCGAAGATATGCAATATGCCGTTCGATTGCTGACATATACAAATTCTCATCAATTCCGAATCGGTGATAGAAATGCTGTTGTGCATTTCGATACACTGCGCCATAAGGTCCTTGAAGGCGTTGAAGTACGATTTCGTAAAAATCGATCGTTTTTCGCAGAATGTCAAATTCGGTTGTAAAACCAGGAATGCCTGCTTCGCGAAATTCCTTGTAAAGAAAGATTAATTTTTCTAAGTATGTTCTGTCGGACATCTGGCCAAGTATATCGGCTGTGCCAAGAATACAGCCCGCATATCGTTCGTCTTCGGAGATAAATTCAATTTTATCTAAATCGACATTAAGACCCGTGCACCTAATAAGGCGACATATCGTTTGCACATCTTCATAAGGTATATGAAACGAATGATAATTTTTTTGAATAAAGCCGATGCTCCTTTCAATGTGATTTAAAGTGTATTTTGCACCCGTGCCTTCGGTGTCCCAATTTTCCTGAATATAACCCGTATCGTGGAAAAGTGCCGATAAAAACAAATTTGTACAAAGCGTCGAACTCACTGGATGATGAGTGAAACCTCCATCCAAAAGCCGAGCAGTTGCAAGAAAGGCGTCAAGTGTATGCTTGAAATTGTGGTATTCAGTATTGCATGCGCGATAACCGTGGAATTTCCCATTGAAAAGTTTTTTAATGAGATGAAAACTTTCCTTAATGGGAGTGAAAGAAGCAGTGGAGTGATGTTTTTTAAAAATTTTTTGCACTTCATTGAGAACTACTGCAGGATCGTCGGTTTGAATAAGCTGTGAGAGTTGTATGTTTCCAGAAATGCTATTTTTGTTTTCCATTTGAACCTCCTTGGAGAAATGTCACTGCATTTATTTTTTTAAAATTATTTTTCTTGTCGTAATATTAGCATCATCGAATATTGAAATAATAATACAAGTTAGAGCTTTTTGCAAGAAAAAATATAAATGAAGCGATGAATACCTCTCAAAAAAGAGGTAGCGTTGGATGTTTCATTAATGAACCATCTTATAATTTAAAATAGAATACACTTTTTTTAAATATGTTTATTTTAGTTAAGATTTTAAGTGTGAAACAATAGGATAATTTTTCAATTTGTGAATTGAATAAAGTAACGCATGAATTTTATATTGAGTTATGTGTTCGTTATTTGAATAATAACGACAAATCTGGGGGAATTTCCCACCAAATACTAAAAGTAATGATATTTTCTATACATTTTACAATAAATATATAGTTTTGATATGGATAAGTATCTTCTTCATATCCATCGCGAATTAAATCTATAACAACTTGTTCGAGATAGGTAAAAACAGCAGTTGCTATTGCGAGCGATATCGACATAGAAAAAAACTTCCTAATATCCTGAAAGTAATTGTATTCTCGAATATAAAATTTAAACTTAACACGAAATTTGGGAATCGGTGTATTCGTGATAATATCTTTTCGCTTTTGATATTCAATCTGTTGAAGATCGCGCCAATATTTTTTTTGTTCGCTCATCATTCTGCGAATGCAATGTGCAATAAGGATTTCCCATTTTTTCCCAGTTTTCAATGTGGCTTTTTGAAGGAGTTCAATTACTTCGCGTCGCATCGTATAAGTTGTTTCAATAGAGCATCTCATATCAAGCCTCCGAAAATTAATCGCAAAAAATGCATCTATATTAGAATACGATGAAATTTGAATGGATTGAAAATTTTTTTAGTGTTTTGTGTAATTTAATGATTTGTGCAAGGTGTGGTGGGTGCTTATGTGTATAAGGATGCGAAAAAAATTATATTTTTTTTAGACGAACGCTTATGATGCCAAAAAGAACGCCCGCTAAGCTTAACAAAAAAAAGCCACGTGTATATTGTTTGAAGATGATTTTGCCAATTGCGAAAAGGACGCAGTAGACCATTATGATGCTCAATATCCAGTTGAGTGCATTGTTCAACAATGGCGTGAATCGTTTTTTCGATATTGTACCATGAAAACGACTCCACCCAGGGCCATCGGGCAAAACTCTTCGATAAAACGCTTCGAGGACCTCCTCGGGTTCTGGTTTGGTAATAAATGTTACCAAAAGCCACGCCGCAGTTGTGCATCCAACGGTAAAAAAGAATGTTGAGGGGAATTCCCATCCCCATGCGTATCGGGAAAAAAGGTATGCGATGAAAGGTGCGATCATTGCGCTTATTTCCGACCATGCATTAATGCGCCACCAGTACCAACGAAGAATGAGAACAAGTCCTACCCCTGCACCGCATTCGATAATAAAAAGCCACGCTCCAGAAATTGATTGAATTATTAAAATCAATGCGCTTGAGATGGCTGCCAGTACAGCTGTTGCGATTCGCGAGGCGCGCACGTAGTGTTTTTCTGAACCGTTGCGATTTATAAAGCGCTTATAAAAATCGTTTATGAGATATGAACTCCCCCAGTTGAGATGTGTTGCTATTGTGGACATATATGCAGCTAAAAATGCAGCAACCAGAAGGCCGAGCAATCCAGAAGGGAGATTGTCGCGCATTGCAAGTATAAAGCCGGTTTTTTTTGTTGCGGTAATTGTGCCAGATGAAGATGTTAGTGGCAAGTCTGGATATAGTACCATGCTCGCAAGAGCAACAAGAATCCACGGCCAAGGTCGAAGAGCATAATGTGCGATGACAAACCAAAGTGCCGATAATACCGAATGGCGCTCATCTTTTGCTGACATCATTCGCTGTGCGATGTATCCACCTCCGCCCGGTTCGCTGCCGGGATACCACGATGCCCACCATTGGACAAGGATGTGAGCAACAAAAGCGCCTGAGGTAAGCGTAAGCATGCCGGTTGCAAAGCGCTGCGTATGAGAAAGTTGCGGAAGAAAGGAAAAAACTTCGGCGGGGAGATTGTTGAGCAATCCATCGATTCCACCGACCTTTGGCGATTGAAGTACCACAAGCGCAAGGATAATGCAACCGCTCATTGCGATGATAAATTGAATGAAATCGGTTACTACAGCACCCCATGAGCCAGAAAGAGTAGAATAAAACGCTACCACACCCATGCAACCGATGACTAACGGGAGAATACCCCGTTCAATGCCAAAGATATGCGCGAGTATTTCTACAAGAGCGACATTTACCCACCCCATGATGATGCAATTCATGAAAACGCCAAGATAAATGGCTTTAAATCCGCGCAGAAAAGCAGCAGGTTTGCCCGAGTAACGAATTTCGATGAATTCTACATCGGTGGTGATGTGAGCGCGATGCCACAGCTTTGCAAAGAAAAAGATTGTTAACGCGCTTCCGGCGAGCATGTTCCACCATAGCCAATTGCCCGCGATGCCTTTTGTGGTTACAAGTTCGGTAACAGCAAGCGGCGTGTCCGCAGCAAATGTGGTTGCAACCATCGCAGTGCCTGCAAGCCACCAGGGGAGATTGCGCCCTGCAAGGAAGTATTCGCTTGTGTTTTTACCCGCACGGCGTGAATACAGTACTCCAATTAACAGGCTTAATAGGAAAAATAGCGCAATGATGACAATATCCAGTAAACTTATCATGAGGTGTAAATGGTATATTATGATGTAGCATATTTCAAGCAATTTCTTTCATTGTGCCTTAGATTTAGATAATTATTATTGGAACTCCTCCAACCTGAAATTCGCTAAACTGTCAAATTTTGCCATTTTTTAATGGCGGAAAAATTCAAATATAACTCAATATAATTTTATTGATTTATTTCATCGGTTATTATATATTTGGTACATCATTCCAATTCCCCAGAAGGGACATGAAAGTATCCCTGCCAATACAATGAAGTTATTCAGGGATTTCGAGGATGAAAAAAGAAAACTTGGTTTGCGCAATTGATAAACCACGTGAGGAATGTGGAATTTTTGGCATTTATGGTGCAAGTAATGCTGCAAATCTCACGTATTTGGGACTCTATGCATTGCAACATCGGGGGCAAGAATCAGCCGGGATTGCTTCATCGGATGGACATCATATATATCGATATGCGGGAATGGGACGCGTGGTCGATGTGTTTAAGGAACAGCATATCCAAAATCTCATTGGCCATATTTCAATCGGGCATAATCGGTACTCAACGACTGGTTCCTCATTTTTACGAAATGCACAACCGCTTCGAGCTGATTCAATTTTAGGCCCAATTGTGGTTGCCCACAATGGAAATTTAGTCAATGCGGGCGAGCTTCGCCGTCGCCTCGAATCGCAAGGCTCAATCTTTCAGACTTCAATCGATTCGGAAGTGATTGTACACCTTATGGCGCATTCTGGCATTTCTGATTTTTTGGATGCTCTCGTCTATGCGTTGCGCCAAATTCGCGGAGCATATTCCCTTTTGGTGATGAATCGCGATACTATTTTTGCAATTCGCGATCCTCGTGGGTTTCGCCCATTGGTACTTGGGAAATTGGGGGATGCTCCCGTAGTAGCTTCTGAAACCTGTGCGTTTGATATTATCGATGCAGAATATGTACGCGAAATAAAGCCTGGTGAAATTCTCGAAATTGGGCCTTCGGGAATGAAGTCGTATTTTCCCTTCGAAAAATGCGCCGAATCGCTCTGTATCTTTGAATACATTTATTTTTCCCGTCCTGATAGCATCATCTTTGGCCATTCGGTGCACGAAAAGCGCATAAACCTTGGGCGATTTTTGGCGCGCGAAGCGCCAGTTAATGCCGACATTGTGGTTCCGATTCCCGATTCATCGAACAGTGCGGCACTTGGATATGCGCGCGAATCGGGAATTCCTTATGAACTCGCAATGATACGCAGTCACTATATTGGGCGAACGTTTATCGAGCCTTCGCAAAAAATTCGCGATTTTGGCGCAAAGATAAAGTACAATGTGGTCGAATCGGCAGTGAAGGGGAAGCGCATCATCATTGTGGACGATTCGATCATGCGGGGCACCACCATGCGAAAGATAATCACGATGTTTCGGAAAAAAGGCGCAAAAGAAATTCACGTGCGCATTTCATCGCCACCTACCCGACATCCCTGCTACTACGGCATCGATATTCCCACCAGCGATGAACTCATTGCGTCAACGAACACAATCGAAGAGATTCGAAGGTATCTCAATGTGGAATCGATTGCCTACTTGACAGTAGAATCGATGCTTGCAGCGGTAAACATGCCAGAATGTGGGTTTTGCACTGCATGCTTCGATGGTGCGTATCCGCTTGCGCGCGATTTTTGTGAAGGCAATCAAAAGTATCTTTTTGAAGATGTGGCGATAAGCGAGTATTATTGAGCGATGATTAAAAAACGCAATCGCATCTCCACACAACAGTTACACGAGTGACAAATTTTCTTGATTTGGATGTGGGAGAGAAATGATGAAGTCTCTACTCTTAAATTTTTTTGATTTCATCTTTTCTGTCGAGTGCATCGCATCAAGTGAGTCATTATTGCTCTAACGTATGCGTGAGACACAACCCGCGCATATCGTTAGGCGATTTTACTGTAATGTCATATTGGAGCGGCCTGCAAAATTTCATTGAAAGCGAGTATTTTAATCTAACGGTGAGAAAGGAATTGGAAAAAGTTTTTTCTGTTATTCCATCCTATAAGTATGATGTCGCATATCGAAAAGTTATTGAAGAAGAAATTGAAGAAAATACCAAAACATTTCTGCGAGGCCATAGCCATCAACATTTCGATGAAGAGCAAATTGATGAAATATAAAGAAAGGATTTAAATACCTTTGAGGTTCATCTCAAAGCATTGAAACGCAGTGGCGCTCAGTATATGGTCTATGGGTATGCGCTGTGGGATGAAAAGTCGGAATACCCTATGTATCGAAATATGTCATTGTATTTATGCGATCTCAAAACAAAAGAAGAATTGATTTACATACATAGCGATTCTGTGACAAAGAGAGAAGAAATATATAGCGAGATAGTTCGGTATTTTCCTAAAGCGATTGTGAATTGATTGTGCAAAAGCCAAATGTATTGAGCAACGTTACTCCCACAATTTGTAGCGAATTTGGAGATCGTGCAGGTAGTGGGCGCTGTGGGGCGATGAAAATGCCAAGTAATCTTGCAATGCCTTTACCGAAAATCCCGATTTTTCCAACGAATCCAATCCGCTGATTGCAGCCTGTGCTCCTTCGAGTGTGGTGATATAAGGAATATTGTGCAAGATTGCTGCGCTGCGAATTGGTTTGGAATCCAAAAGCGAGCGGCGATCGGCAGGGATGTTTATTACCAAATCGATGTCGCCGTTTTTAATCAGATCGATGATATCGGGTTTTCCTTCGCCAATTTTTGGGACCATCTTAGCGTTGATGCCGTTTGATTTGAGAACGCGCCACGTGCCTTCCGATGCGTAGATTTTAAAACCGAGCGATGCAATCGTTTTGACCATGAAAATGATGTTGCGGCGCATACTGTTTTTTACGCTAATAAACACAGAGCCGCTTCGCGGCAGGCAATTGCCCGCAGCTTCTTGCGATTTTGCAAATGCAAGGCCAAAATCTTTGTCCAATCCCATCACTTCGCCGGTCGATTTCATTTCAGGGCCTAAGATGATATCAGTACCGGGAAATTTGTTAAACGGCAAAACCGATTCTTTCACAGCAAAATATTCAATTTCTCGCTCTTGGGCTTCTTCGATTTCGGAAAGCTTTTTCCCTACCATCACTTTTGCCGCAATCTTTGCCCACGGAACACCTGTCGCTTTTGATACGAAGGGGACGGTGCGGGAAGCTCTCGGATTTACCTCAAGTACATAAACGTCGGATTCCTTTATTGCATATTGGATATTGAGAAGTCCAACCACGTGAAGTTCTTTTGCAATTGCAATGGTAATTCGCCGGATTTCATCGATAATCGAATTAGAAAGCGTATGAGGGGGAAGCACACATGCGCTATCGCCGCTATGGATCCCCGCCTCTTCGATGTGTTCCATAATGCCGCAGATCATTACAACTTCGCCGTCACTTATGGCATCCACATCGACTTCGATCGCATCGCTTATGAATTTGTCGATGAGCACGGGGCGATTCTCGGAAGCAGAAATGGCTTCGTTTATGAATGATCGCAGTTCTTGTTCATCGTACACAATTTTCATTGCTCGACCGCCAAGGACGAAGGAAGGTCTCAAAAGCACGGGGTATCCGAGCGATGAGGCAATGCGCACTGCTTCATCGATGTGTTTTGCAATCCCGTTCGGAGGTTGTTTCAATCCAAGTTTATGAATCATGGCAGCGAATTGATCGCGGTCTTCAGCGCGTTGGATCGATTCGACGCTGGTACCGATGATTGGTGCACCTGCTTCGTGGAGTTGTTTCGCAAGGTTTAGTGGGGTTTGTCCGCCAAACTGCACAATCACGCCATCAGGCTTCTCTTTATCGATGATATTCATCACGTCTTCAAATGTAAGCGGTTCGAAATAAAGTTTGTCGGAAGTATCGTAATCGGTGCTAACGGTTTCGGGATTGGAATTCACCATAATCGATTCGATGTCGAGTTCTTCCATTGCAAACGAGGCTTGGCAGCAACAGTAGTCGAATTCTATCCCTTGCCCAATTCGATTTGGTCCACCGCCTAAAATTACGATTTTTTGCTTATTGCTCACTTTGCTTTCGTCTTCTTCTTCGTAAGTTGAATAATAGTATGGCGTATATGCTTCAAATTCTGCAGCACAGGTATCGACCAGTTTGTAGGTGGGAAGAATGTTAAGCTTTTTCCGAAGATTTCGAATTGTGAGCTCATCAGTGCCAACAAGCCGCGCGATTTGTGCATCGGAAAATCCAAGCCGTTTGGCTTCGCGTAATTTTTCGCGCAGTTGTTCAGAGCTATGAGTGAGAAGTTCAGGATTAATTTGTTTTTCAAAAAGGACAATGTCGCGCATATTGTTGAGAAACCACGGATCGATGTGCGTGGCGCGATTGATTTCATCCACGGTGATTCCGCGTTCGAGTGCAAAGCGAATGAGAAGCAATCGGTCTGCACGAGGAACAGAAAGCCGCTGGAGTATTTCATCTTTTGTGAGATTGCCGAAATCTACGAGTTCAAATCCCTTTCGCCCAATTTCCAAACCCCGAAGCCCTTTTTGAAGTGCTTCTTTAAACGTTCGCCCAATTGCCATCGTTTCGCCGACTGATTTCATTTGCACGCCTAATCGATCATCCGCATCGGGGAATTTTTCAAAGGCAAAGCGTGGAATCTTCACCACGCAGTAATCAATTGCGGGTTCAAAAGAGGCGGGCGTTTCGCGGGTGATGTCGTTTTGAATTTCATCGAGCGTATATCCGACTGCAAGTTTTGCCGCGAATTTTGCGATTGGAAACCCCGTGGCTTTGCTGGCAAGCGCGCTGCTTCTGCTCACGCGAGGATTCATCTCAATGACTACCATGCGCCCATTTTGGGGATTTACCGCAAACTGGATATTTGAACCGCCAGTTTCCACACCGATTTCGCGAATGATGGCAATTGCCGCATCGCGCATTTTTTGATATTGCCGATCAGTCAGAGTTTGTGCAGGTGCCACGGTGATGCTATCGCCCGTGTGAATGCCCATCGGGTCGAGATTTTCGATGGAGCATATGATGACAACATTATCCGCCTTGTCGCGCATTATTTCGAGTTCATATTCTTTCCATCCAAGGACCGATTCTTCGATGAGGATTTCGCTCACGCGGCTGCTTTGCAAGCCAATGCGTGCAGCGCGATCGAATTCGCTTTCGCTAAAGACAATGCTCCCACCAGTCCCGCCGAGGGTAAACGATGGGCGAATGATGAGCGGGAAACCAATTTTTTTTGCGATGTCCCATGCTTCATCGATGTTGTAGGCAAAATAGCTTTTTGGGACATCGAGCCCAATGCGCTCTATTGCTTTTTTAAATTCATTTCGATTTTCGGCGCGCTTAATTGCTTTTTCATCAGCACCAATGAGCTTCACATGATAGCGTTGGAGCACGCCACTTTCTGAAAGCTCCATCGCAGTGTTGAGCGCAGTTTGCCCTCCCATAGTGGGGAGCAACGCGTCGGGACGTTCTATTTCGATGATTTTTTCGACTATTTCTGGCGTGATGGGCTCAATATAGGTTTTGTGCGCAAGCTCTGGATCGGTCATAATGGTTGCGGGGTTCGAATTGACTAAAATCACTCTGTACCCTTCTTCTTTAAGCGCTTTGCATGCTTGCGTGCCCGAATAATCGAATTCGCATGCCTGACCGATAACAATAGGGCCGCTGCCAATTATGAGGATGCTGTGTATGTCATTTCGCCGTGGCATAGTGCATTTTCATTTCACTTCGCGTATTTTTCTCCCCTCATAAGTTCAATGAAATGTTCGAAAAGATATGCTGAATCGTGAGGTCCAGGGGAAGCTTCGGGATGATATTGCACGCAAAAAAATTTTTGTTCTTTGTCTTCTAAACCTTCGCAGGTATGATCGTTTAAGTTGATATGCGTCATTGTTGCGGAACTATCCTTTGGAATGCTTTCGATTTCCACACAAAACCCATGATTTTGCGAGGTGATTTCAATAGTCCCTTTTGGCATGTTGCGCACAGGATGGTTTGCACCGCGATGCCCGAATTTTAACTTGTACGTTTTTGCACCGATTGCCAATGCTAAGAGTTGATGCCCTAAACAGATGCCAAACATGGGTTTGTATCCCAAGAGTTTTCGAATTGTTTCTATCGCATACGTAAGAGCTGCTGGATCGCCAGGACCATTGGAAAGGAAAATTCCATCGGGATTAAAATTTTTAATTTCTTCTGCTGTTGTCGAAGCAGGAAATACGGTAATGTCGCATCCAAGAGCATCGAGAATGCGCAAAATATTGTATTTAATGCCGAAGTCGAAAGCTGCGATGCGAAAATCGTATTTTTCCTTTTTGGGATTCCATCGATACGGTTTGGCACATGTGACATCCTTAACGCAATCGATGCCGATAAGTCCATGCCATGCGCGCGCTTTATCGACGAGGTCGTCGGGATTAATTTTGTCCTCGTTTGCCCATAGCGCTGCTTTCATTGCACCTTGAAGTCGAATGTGACGGGTAAGAGCGCGGGTGTCTATGCCTTCAATGCCGATGATATTGTTTTCTTTAAGGTATTCTTCAATTGTTTTTTCTGATTTGAAATTAGAGGGATATTTGCATGCTTCTCGAACAATTAGGCCGCGCACCTGAATGCGCGATGATTCAACGTCGTTTTCGTTGACGCCGTAATTGCCAATAAGAGGATAGGTGAGGGTTACAATTTGAGATGAATACGAAGGATCAGTGAGAATTTCCTGATATCCTGTCATGCTGGTGTTGAAAACGATTTCCCCTACCGATTCGCCATGGGAACCGAACGATGTACCATAGAATATTTTCCCGTCTTCAAGAGCAATGATCGCTTTCAATACATACCTCTGTCAAGTGCCAGTGAGGTTTGCCAATATCGTTTTCATATAAATTAGCTGACTACTATTTTTTCAATGGTTTTCCTGTCAACAATAATAAAATTATAAAAAGGTTGCCAATGCGTTAATTTTATGGGAGGTATTCAGTTCTAATATTCGACATCGCAGCAAAAATATTGTGCCGTGCATGTGGGTGCATCGCTGTCAGTTTTTCAACAATTGTTTTCATTCGCGCTCTGTTTGTCGCATGTGCATGACAACAGGATGTTGCACATGGGGTGATATTCAAATACGATGCATAATGCTCAATTTCCTTTTTCGTACAATGGATGAGTGGGCGAATTATGGTAAATTCTCCATTAAATAAAGAAAGCTTCGGTGGCATTGTGCTGAAATTTCCTTGAAATACCATATTCAATAACAGCGTTTCGATCGCATCATCCATGTGGTGCCCAAAAGCAAGGCATTGAAATGATTGCTTTTTCATCCAGTCAAAAAGCGCTTTTCGGCGCAAAAATGCGCACGAAGTGCATGTGGATTTTTTTTCGTTTACAATTGAAAAATTCATTTCTACACAATGTAACTCAACATTTAGATTTGCACAAAATCGTTTCAAGGCATTTACGTCAGCGCTGTAGGGGCCATTGCGCATTACCACGTGTATCGCAGTTACCTCGTACGAGATTGGAATGTATTTTTCACGGACAACAAGAGTTTCTAAAAGCACAAGGGAATCGATTCCTCCTGAGAGCGCAACTGCAATTCGATCGGAATTTTTTATTAATTCGTATTCATAAATAGTTTTTCCAATTTTTTTACGAATTTTATCGATGTAGTGATATTTATCCATGCGAGAATCCATTACGGTATTTTTATGCTACCAAATCGTTTTAGCTTTGTTATGTCGACACATTCACCTACATCAGAGAAGGTTTTAAAATCAATTATATTTGCGTGAGATCTTTTTTTGCAAACAGGTTATTCCATTTCTTCCCGAAGTTTATTTAATATTAGCCCATAGAAAGAATCGTTTCCGGAATCGTAAAACCACCCGAGGTGTTCAAGACAATTTCCACAAAGGGCATAGGACCATTGATACCCACTAAACCATGTATATTCCAACGTGGGTTCGCCGGTTACCGTACAACCAGGTGCGGTCGAAAAGCAGGCGATTCGAAATACATATCCCGCAGGATTAGTAAACACATGAGTGAGCTTACCATCCATTTCTCTTTGCGCATGTGATGAAGTAATGTAGTGCCCGCATGTACGGCAGAGAAGTCTTTTGCCTGAAGAAGTTTCTTCTGTAACTTTTTCTTTTTCTTCGATATGTACAACTGGAATACTCTCAATTCGGTAAAACATATAACAACCCATTTTGAATAAGAGAGTTTTTATTGAGTGTTATATATACTCTATCGATTAAGATATTTCATATGGGAGATTATTTCTACAACATATTCCCATTTTTTAAAAAAAATCTTGAAATCAATACATTGTTTTCTTACAATGTATTTATAAGGAAATCTGTGTATTTTGCCTCATTAAGTGCTATCACATTGCGATTGCTCCAGCAGTGAGGAACTGATTTCTATAATGCTATTTTTCTACAACACCTATAACTTTTTAAGGAGATCAAATGAAACGCCATATATTTTTTCTTTCAGCAATGAGTTTTGTATTTCCCAGAATGCTTTTCGCATCAACAACGTTGCCAGCGGATGTGAAAGCACTTATAAATGATACGTGTTTTGAAGTAGTGGTCAACAAACCCCAACGCGATTCGCTTAAATATGAAAAAGAACTCCCGTGGCATTTGGTCCCATACAATATTCGAGTTGATAAATATTACTCAATTGGGACTGCATTTGCAATATCGGAGACCGACTTGTTGACAGCATTTCATGTCATTGATTTAAAAAACAATTCGTTGGTATTTAAAGATTATTTTATACGGGATGCGAGAGGCAATGTGTACGAGGTGGAATTCATTAAAGCATTTGATAGCCACCGCGATTTTGTTCGATTTTCTGTAAAAGGGAAAAAATTTGCGAAGTATTTAACATTGCAGGAAAATTTTGAGACAAATGAGATAGTTCATGCAGTTGGCAATGCGTACGGCGAAGGCATTGTCATTCGACAAGGTGAGGTACTTGGTACATTTCCAGAAACCGAAGATGGAAAATTTTTTCTAATAAAGAGTTCTTCCGATGTTAATTTTGGCAACAGCGGTGGTCCGCTAATAAACAATAAAGGCGAAGCGATTGGACTTGTCATTCAACGAAAGGACAACATCGCCTATTCGCTTCCTGTATCGGAGATTAAAAAGGTTGGCGCAAGAGGGATTTTCCATTTAAGAATGATTTTTGGATTTAACCTTTTGCCAGAAAAAAATTTAGTAAAAGATTTCGATTATGAGGTAACCCTCCCGAGACTTTATAGAGAAATAAAACAAGAGTATAAACATTCGTTTTATTCTTTCTACATAGAGAATATGAAAGAGCTTTTAAAAAAAGAAGGTGGCCCTTTGTTTCCTGAAGGGGAAGCTTCGCTGTTACCGCTTTTTGATTTTACCGACAGTTATCAACCCCAAGTTACATATTTGAATAAAACAAATGAGAAGTGGACTATCTCATCAATGGAGTACCAACACACAAAAATCCGCCGCAATGGGGTGGTGCGCATTGCATCTCCTTTCGAAAAAATGGTTTTTATTGACATCGCGCGTCCGGAAGGTGTGTCACAAAAAGACATGCTCGATAACCCGAAGACATCAATGAAACTTTTTTTAGAAGGAATTCGCCTCACAAGAGATTTTGGCGATGTGAAAATTCGTATAACTGAATTAGGCGAACCAATTTCCACAGAATTGCATGTGGATAAATATCTTCGGAAATGGCGTATTTGTTCGTGGCTTTTAGAATATTCCGATGAGGCGTTTATTACATGCGAAACATTAACACCTGAAGGGATGGCTATCGTTGGTTTTTCATGTCAATCTTCAGATATTGAATTATGGAAATTTGATGCCATTAACATCCTCGATTTTGTGCAGCTTTCGTATTATGGGCCTGTAAAAAATTGGTTGGAGTTTTTAACCGAAAACCCGTTGCTTCCTTTTGCATTAGTGGATACTTCATTTCGATATGAACCAAAAAAGCATCTTGAATTTAGAAATGGAAATTTTTCATTTAAATTAGCAAACGATGTAATCCCCATTAACGATGAACTAAGGATGGGGATTAATTTTGGTTTTGTGAAAGAGGGAAATGAGGTAAAATGGGCGATTCGGAGGATAATTCTCAATGAATATCAGAGAGATAATTATTTTGCTCTCGTAAATTGGCATGCGCCAGATCAACGCCTTCCAAAGGATGCACTCCTTTTTTGGAATGGAATGGTAAAAAAAGAACATCCTTATACCGAAAAACCTTTCCATAGCAATAATGTTACAAAAATAGCCACAGTGCTGAAAACATTTTATGCACCGAATGGAAGCAACAGAATCGAAAAAATGTATGCGCTCTTTATGGGCAAAGAGGGGAAAGTAGACGATAGAGCCATTATACGGCGATTTAAGAAATTGAAAAATTCAATAACCATAGAACGATAAAAATAAGGACCACCATTTTCGCCATTCAATTTCCCTCGCGCAGTTGTGTTTTCTCATTGAATTGAGTTAAAAAAAAATATTGATTTTTTTATATTTGTATAATACATGTTAGCACAAGTTAAATATTGCGAGGTTGGTCATGAAAATAGAACTCACCATTTTGGGTTTATTAATGGAGGGTAATCTATATGGTTATGAAATAAAAAAGAAAATAATAGAACGGCTAAAAGATTATGTGGATATAAAATTTGGTTCAATATATTATGCGCTGAAAAAAGCAGTAGAGAACGAGTGGATAAAGCAGGTTGGAACAGAAAAAGAAGGGGGGAATCCAGAAAGATTAGTTTATGAGATTCTCCCATTGGGAAGAAAGCACTTTCGAAAACTCCTCCGCCAGTATTTTGAACAAAAATTCTTGCATTTTGAAGCTGATATAATTCTTATGTTTTTTGAGCACCTTGATATTAGTCAAAAGGAACAGTTTATTGAATCGCGGAAAAGATATATTGAGAATAAGATTGATGAAATCCACAAAAGAATTGAAACAGAAGCGGATAATTCACAAGAACAAAAATTATTACCTCTTTATTCGTATTTGAAACATCATTTGCAAGCTGAACGAGAATGGCTTACATCGATGAAAAACTCAATTCAAGGGCAATGAGATAATCATTTGTTAAGAAAATTGCTCTTAAAAGGGGTAATATGAAAAAAAGAACAAAAATTTTTTTTCTTAGTTTTATTGCTCTCATCATACTGATCGTTTCATGTTTCCTATGGCTTCTTTCAAAACCCAGTGTTCGTTTTATGCTCGTCATGAATGATGTCCTTTCGCCTTCAACAATTGAAGAAAAGGAATTAAACATCCACGTTGAGAGCGAAGAAATCCCTATGCTCATGTATGCAAGAACAGGTGGAGAAAAAAAGGGATATTTTTTTCTCATTCATGGTCTCACCCCGAAATCGTATAAGCATCCAACAATAAAGAAAATCTCTCAGGCGATTTGTTGGGCGAGCGGTTATACGGTGCTCGTGCCGCATATTCGAGGGAGCGAAACATCGAGAGATATAAAATATGTGTGTAAGGATATTGCGAATATTTATACCGAATTGCGAGCAAAATATCCAGGCAGGTACAATGCCTTTGGGGCCTGTGTTTCTGCGACGATTTTATTGTTGGCATTGAACGATGTTGCGCTCGAAATTTATCCCGAGAAGATTTTTTTACATGGGCCGTTTTTGAATGGGAAGATGCTCGCCGATTTTTATAACAAATCGGGCATTGAAGTCGACTATATTGTGAAACTCGCAAATGCAATCAGGCACAAATCTTTTACCGATTCCGAAAAAGAGTTAATTTCGAAAGCAATTATCGCAACGAAACCAGGAATAACCGATCGCGAAGAAATGAAACGGATTTTAGGTGAAAAATTATATTTCAGAGTTGAAGAAACACCTGTAGATTACTCCGAGTTCAAAGAAATCAATGAACTCACGCTTTTCCCAAAGGATCGGCCATTACCGAAATGCAAATATTATATTACGCATTCTCGAAGCGATAATATCATCCCTTATACCATGGGGATGGGACTTTATCAATATTTGCTCCAACGCGGTCTTCCCAGCCGTTTTGTTGCCACTGGTGCATTCCAGCACAGCGACAAGGCGAACTCTCTTTGCGCGCTCATTAGCGAAATTAACGCACTTATGGATTTCTTTGACGATTTGTTCGATGAAAGCGAAAAACTTTAATCATCATGATGAAAGAGGTTCGCCTTTACAAAGCATCATTTGTGCTTGTGGCGAATACATGCATCCGATGGGTTTTTTCCCATTCATTCCTAAATCCATTAGATTTTTTGCCATTAAGTGAGTGCTTTTCGTATTTACTGCACACCTTCCTGAAAAACCAGCTGCAATTTTGTAACGCGTATCCACAACGGTAAGCGTTCGAAGGGCGGTTCCTTTATGCGTAGTGTGGGAAATGAACGATGCATTTTTCAATCGAGGCGTTGAAAGCACCCCTATAGTTCCTTCAACAGTAACTAACGGCTCATTGAGATCGGGATCATATACTATTCCACAAAAGGAGCGTTTTAGGAGTGAAAAGTCTATTCGCGTTACAAATTTTGGGTAATTCCATACTTCTTTCCCCGCAAGATACGCAATTTCAGTTGTAACAGGCAAGTTGATTACATATGCGCCAACTTTCCATTTTTTTGCATCTTGTAAGATATGCATTGGAACGAAAAATGGCTGGGTACTTTTTTTAGGGTAACACAATATGGATAGTCCCACTTCGTTGTATGGTCCTATTGCGGTTTCTCGATACTCAAAAAAATTTAAAAGCGTAATCGCTTTTCCAAAGACTTTGCAAGGAACAAATGCTGTGTCAGCAAGCTTTGCCTTTGCAGCATCGTAGTTGACAAAGAAGATGAAATGGGCATACCCATAATCGTAGTAATAAATTGGTAACTCGACCGTGCCTTTTGACATTTTAAATGTCTCGGTGGGAATTGTGAAGAAATGTTCCTTTGGAAGCGTTTTCATGTGACCCTCCTTATTTCGTTATGATTTTTCATCGTAATACTATATCTGTTGCATATTGGTGTTCGACGATTGCGAATCTATTAATTTGGTTCGTGCCCTCATAGATTTGTGTTAAACGAGCATCTCGAAGCGCTTTCTCAACCCCGAAGTCGTGAATTACACCTGCATCGCCCATAATTGTCATTGCTTGCTTGCATACTTCAACTGCCATATCTGAAGCATAAACTTTCGCGATTGAGGAAAGCGATTGTACTGCTCTAAAATGAGCACAACTTCGCCAAATTGTCATTCTCATGGACATGAGTTTAATGAGCATATCGGCCAACTCGTGTTGGATTTCTTTATAATCGATGAGTTTTTTGCCATGAAAAGAATGTTCATTGCAAAACTGCAGCGAACGCTCAAAAGCACCTCTGGCATGTCCTAAAGCCATTGCAGCAACAACTGGGCGTGAATAATTTAATACATTTTGATTGAGCGCCCATCCTCCTCGCAACTTTCCCACAACGTAACGCTTCGGGACAAACACGTTGTCGAAAATAAGTTCGCTTGCGTCAGAAGCCCTTTGCCCCATCTTTTTTTCGTGACGCCCGACTGAAAATCCTTTCATGCCTTTTTTTACCAAAAAACAGGTCCATGACTCAATGCCCTCACCTTTCAGCCGTGCAAACACGGTTACTTGATCTGCAATGCCGCCATCTGAAATAAACACTTTTGTTCCATTGAGAATAAAACCGCCTCGCACGGGCGTTGCAGTGACGTGAATATGCGCATCTTTCGCCCCAATGCTATCTTCTACATCGCTGCCCGCTTCTGGTTCTGTAATTGCAAATGCCATCGTTGTAGGTTTTCCAAACCTCGCACCTTTTATGTACATAGGGAGCAAAAATTTAATCCATGTTCTAATATGCCCACTTAAAAGGAGGGGAGCAACACCTAAATGATGAGCCAACAACAATAATGCAAGGCCGCCGCATTCCGTTGCAAATTCTTCTGCAATTACAGCTACCTGAAGTGTAGTGCTTCGCAGATAACTAAAAGGCGCCGCAGTCCCAAGTGGAAATGGTAAAATGATCGTCTGGAACCCTTGTCTGGTTGCTTCGCTAAGGAGTGGGGAGGGATTGAAGGAATCTGGCGCAAGATCAACGCGCTTTGCGAGCGGCCGAAGATAGCTTTGTGAAAATTTTCTTGCTTTTTTCCGCCATTTTCGAACAGCACGGGGAAGGAGTTTAGTATCGTAATCCCACAAGCTTTGATATTTTCCATCAACGAGAAGTTTGCCCAAGTATGTTAATGATTCTTTTGATTTTCGGAGTGAAAAGATGTTTTCAATTGTCATGATCCTTCATACTCCATTTGAGCAATAAAATGTTTCAAAAAAAGAGCAGAGCCGCCAATGGTAGCAAGCGTGTGGACGTCTCGGTATTTTTTCTCTATGCCGAAATCTTCCATATAGCCATAGCCGCCAAAAATTTGAAGGCAATCGCTTACTGCCTCAGTGCAGAGCGAATTTATTGTGAGTTTTAATGCGGCAGCAAAATGAACGAGCGATTTTGCATCGAGAAATGGTATGTTGAAAAGAGCGTTTCTCGCTACCTCAATCTTTGCCTTAGATGTGCCGAGAAGCATTTGTACCGATTCAATATCCCTTATGCGACCACCTCGTTGGTATCGTTCCTGTGCGTAGAGATAGGCTTTTCTGTATGCGCTTGTTGCGGTTCCGAGTGCGATTGCGCTTATCCCAAGCCAAAATAATGCATACATTTGATGGATAAATTCCAACGAAAGTTGCGTACCCATTGAAATTTTGGAATTAAATCGGGCTGAAGCAAAAATCCCACGAAGCCCATG
>JAOAAF010000030.1 GCA_026419015.1 Spirochaetota bacterium | reverse complement strand
AGATGTGTATAAGAGACAGATCCTGCACGATGGAGCATTTCCATTTCGCGCCATAGCGTGCCAAAATAGTCATATGGAACGCCAGCATCCGTTCCACAACCGATGGTGATTCCCGCCTGTTTCATTCGCAAAAGATTCGCAAGGCCATACTTCATCATTCCAAAGTAGAGAACTGGATTTGGCAAAAAGATTTTTCTTTGTAGTAAATCTCTGCAGTTCATCCTGCGAAAAAAGCGAATACGCTGCATGTTATCTGCATGAATTTCCTCTTCGCAATACTGTCCGGCAATGGTTCGAAGGTACTCGTATTTTATGCGCATTTCGTTTCGAATAAATTCCGTGTTGTATTCATCCGGGATTTCATCGAACACCTCGTTAAAGGCAAGGCATTGTGCAACAATGAAGGTGGGAACAATTGACACATTTCTTTGGCGCAGCTTTTCAATATCTTCATCGGTTAAATAGTCATCGAACACGAGATGTTCAAGCGAATGAATGGGATATTCAATAATGCGATCGAAACCATACCTCATATGGTTATGGCAGCTTACGGGGAGATTATGCCGCTGTGCAAAATTAAAGATTTCGCGCAAATGTTCGCGCGAATACATGGGGATTTCACCTCTTCCACAAATAAGCGATCGATTATCCACAGTGAGCTTAATGAAGCGAGCACCGCTGTCGGCATTTTCGCGAAGCTTTTCGCGAAGCTCGTCGATGGTTCGAAAATTCGCAGTGATATTTCCCGTAAAAATCGTTGTGACATTGCCAAAAACAGAGATATCCGAAGGTTTTATATCGGGATGCCCACCATCGATGTTCATGATCGAGTTGCAATAAATAACCCGTGGACCTATTAACTCGCCGCGATTTATTTTCTCGATGTGATCGTGCAATACATTCGGAAGCGCGCCCATATCGCGAATCGTCGTTTCGCCAGAACGTATGCAAAGTTCAAAATTGCGCGTAATTTGCCGCATATATGCAAGAAAATTTCCCGGATTAAATGACACGGCTCCCGTCATCGTGGCATGACAATGAGCATTGATAAGACCTGGAATGACATACGCGCCGTTCAGTTCGAATACGGGGACATTTATACCGGTTCCCTCGATCTTGTTTTCAATGCGAATAATCTTTCCATTTGATATACGAATCGACGCATTCGCACGAATGCGATCGCTGTGTGGATCAACAATATTGCAGTTATTAAGGATGATATCGTTTTCGTAATTTATCGCGAAACGTTCTATGGGACGAAGGCTCGCGCATCCGCTTGAGAATTCTGGAATTGCTAACGCAGTGGCAAAAAGTGCCGCATCTTTTAATAATTTCCTCCGAGTATACAACATGCGATCGTATGCTTTCATGTTTAACCTTTGATGACGATATTTACAAGCTTTCCGGGGACCACGATCTTTTTAACAATCTCCTTCCCCTGGACAATTGTGCGGATCTTTGGATCATCGAGCGCAAGTTTTTCCATTTCTTCTTTTGTAATCGAAGACGGTACGTGTGCTTTTGAGCGAATTTTCCCATTCACCTGAAAAACAATTTCAATTTCTTCTTTTACAGCGAGCGCTTCGTCGAACTCTGGCCATGGTTGATTGTGCAAAAATTCTTTTCCCCCTATTATTTCCCAAAGCTCTTCCGCCACATGGGGCGTAAAGACATTGAGCATGGGAATAAGTTTTTTAAAAATTTCAGTAATCACTGCTTGTCCTTCAGGAGATTCGATTTCCCGTTCATCGCATTGATAAATTTCATTTACGAGTTCCATCATGCGCGCGATGGCAGTGTTGAATTGTTGGCGCTCCGAGATGTCTTTCGTTACCGCTTGTATTGTTCGATGCAGTTTTCCACGAAGCGATTTTAGCGTTGGCGAAAGGGCCTCGTGGTCGATTGAGCTTGTCGTCATAAGATGGCGATATTTTACTACCATTCTCCATACGCGCCCAATGAAGCGAAAACATCCTTCCACTCCCTTTTCAGACCAATCTAAATCCTTGTCGGGTGGTGAAGCAAAAAGCATGAACAGGCGAACAGTATCGGCACCATATTTCTCAATTATTTTATCCGGGTCCACCACATTCCCAAGCGATTTGCTCATCTTCGCGCCATCTTTAATGACCATCCCTTGGGTGAGCAGGCGCGTGAATGGCTCTTTAACCTTAATCAAACCCAAATCGTGCAATACCATATTGAAAAAACGCGCGTACAAAAGATGCAGCACCGCATGTTCAATGCCACCGATGTATTGGTCAACCGGCATCCAATAGTTAACCTCATCGTCGAACATGTCTTTCGAATGCGGACAAGCAAACTTTGCAAAGTACCACGATGAATCGACGAAGGTATCCATCGTATCGGTTTCGCGTCGCGCCTTTCCTCCACAGGAAGGACATGTAGTGGAGACAAAACTTTCCATTGATGCAAGCGGCGATTGCGAACTGCCTTTAAAATCAACATCGATGGGCAAAATAACCGGCAAATCCTTTTCTGGAACCGTTGTGATGCCACATCTGTCGCAGTAAATGATTGGAATTGGACAACCCCAATATCGTTGGCGGGAAATGAGCCAATCCTTGAGTCGATAGTTAACCGTGCGTTTCCCAAAACCCTGCTTTTCTGCAAAATCTGCAATTCGTTCCATCGCCTCTCGGTTTGGCAAACCGCTGAATTGTCCCGAGTTCACTGTAATGCCATCGCCTTCGTATGCATCTTTCATGGATTCGACATCAATTGGATGTGCAGGATCGTCGATGACAAGCTTGATGGGCAGGCCGTATTTTTTTGCGAACGCAAAGTCGCGGCTATCGTGCGCAGGAACGCTCATGATCATCCCCGTTCCATACTCCATGAGAACAAAATTGCCCACAAACAGGGGAACTTTTTCACCGGTAAATGGATTTATTACTTTTATTCCGGTATCGATCCCTTCTTTTTCTTTATCTTCTGCAAGCCGTTCAATAAGCGATTGCTTTTTCATTCGCGCAATGAATTCTTTTACCTTTGGATCGCTTATTTTTTCAAGAAAAGGATGTTCAGGTGCAATCACCATGTAGGTGACCCCAAACACCGTGTCAGGGCGAGTGGTGTAGATTGGAAAATCTTCACCGCTTTCAAGTTTAAAGTTTATGGTAAGGCCGTATGATTTGCCAATCCAGTTTCGCTGCATTACCAACACGCGCTCAGGCCATCCATCCTTCAGCATATCGTGTCCTTGCAAAAGATCTTCGGCATATGCGGTTATTTTGAAAAACCATTGATCGAGTTCTTTTTGGGTTACCTCGGAACTGCAACGCCAACACTGCCCATCCTCAACCTGTTCGTTCGCAAGCACAGTTGCGCACTGGGGGCACCAGTTAACCGGCGCTTTTTTTCGATAGGCCAACCCTTTTTCAAACATTTTAATGAAAACCCACTGATTCCACTTATAATATTCTGGCGCGTAGGTTGCAATCTCCCGCGACCAATCGTAGGAGAAGCCGAGCTTTGCAAATTGGCATTTCATATGGTTTATGTTGTCAGTGGTCCACGTGTATGGGGGAATGTTATGCTGGATTGCGGCGTTTTCCGCAGGCAGCCCAAATGCATCCCACCCCATGGGGTGTAATACATTGTACCCTTTCATGTGCATAAAGCGAGCCATCAAATCGCCAATCGTGTAGTTGCGCACATGACCCATGTGAAGCCTTCCAGAAGGATAGGGGAACATTTCAAGCACATAATACTTTTGTTTTCGCAAATCCCTCTTTGTTTTAAAAACATCGCTTTCTGCCCACCGCCTTTGCCATTTTTTTTCGATTTCATTAAAGTTGTATTCGAAATCAGCCATGGGGTTGCTCCATACGTGTAAAATCATGCTGAGAGTAAATTTGCAAAGCAGCGCGCATTTCCGTCAAGGATTTCTATTGGACAACTTTGCCGCATTTTGTGGATACTTTTTAAACGCGAACTTAGAGCGCTTACTGTGCGCAATCGTTGATTTCGCGCAAAATTTTTATTACTTCGTGAGCATTTTTTGCTGCCACAATGCGCTTTTTCGTTTTTTCATTTTTCAAGACAGCCATGATGCTCGAGAGCAGCTTTAGATATTCTTTGTGCTGCTTTTCTCCCGCTAATACTAGGATGACCAAATGAACAGGTGCGTTATCCATTGAATCGTATTCGATGCCAGCTTTCGATATTCCGATGGCAAACATCATGCGCGTTATCGATGCCAATCGCGCATGTGGGATTGCGATCCCATAGCCAATGCCTGTGCTCATAATTTGTTCTCGCTCCTTCAATGCGGCAATTACCTCATCGAGATTGCCAATGAATTCACAGCCATCAAAGGCTTTCGCAAGCTCTTCGATTGCCTTAAATTTGTTTTTCGATTTCAATTTTTTTACAAATGCTGGACTGGTAAATTCTACAATGTTCATCTCAAATTCCTACGCGCTTAGTGATTTTTTAGTTACTGCGTAAATTTTTCTCCATCAAGCACAAAAAAAGCATATTGGGCAAAAAAATTGGGAAATATCGTCACAATTTTCGATGCGGACGAGCGCGGCATAAGAGAAAAATGGAGCTCTCTTTTTATGGGATACCTGTGCATTTCGCAATATCGCGTAAAGTCCTCGATGGAAAGATAATGGATGTTTATTGTACTAAAAGCTTCTTCCCCTAAAAAATTATTTTGTGGCATGCTGCCATAACACAAGATATGGAGCCTATTTTTCCAAAAACCTAAATTTGGAAAACTTACGATGGCATTTCTGCCAATGCGCATAATTTCTGCAAGGACAAATTTCGGGCGTTTTGTAAAATGGAGCGTTTGATTCAGTATAACATAATCGAACGAGTTTCCGCGATACTCGGAAAGCCCATCGTCAATGTCGCCTTGATACACATATAGCCCTTTTTCCACGCATGCGCTTACCCCTTCCGGGGAGATTTCCACCCCATAACCATCGACTTTTTTTATTTTTTGCAACATCACCAGCAAACTGCCGTCGCCGCAACCTAAGTCCAAAACGCGCGCACCTTCTGGGATTTCATTGACAATTAAATCATATCCAATGGCATCGATCAATTTTGTTTCCACGCAATTCTCCTTTATGCGAATGCGCTATTTGCTTTTTCAAGCTGGCGTTTCAAAAAATTCGATATATCCCGCTCCATTCTTTCGTTTGGGAGCAAAAATGCATCGTGCCCATAATCGGTTTCGATTTCCGCATACACGACGTTTTTCCCTACCACACGAAGCGCATTTACGATTTCGCGCGACTGCGAGGTGGGATACAACCAATCGGTAGTAAACCCAATGACGAGAAAATCTGCCCGAACGTGCTCAAATGCATTGGTAAGTTTTCCCCCGTATTCCGCTTTAAGATCAAAATAATCGATCGCTTTGGTAATGTATAGGTACGAATTTGCATCGAATCGCTCGACAAACTTAAGCCCCTTATGGTGGAGATATGATTCAACTTGAAATTCCGTATCGAAGCGAAAACTGAAAAGATCGCTGTTTTGAAGACGCCGTCCAAACTTTTCGTGCATGCTCTTTTCGCTCAAATAGGTGATGTGAGCGATCATTCGCGCTAAGGAAAGCCCTGCGGCGGGCGGATTTCCGCGATAGTAATTTCCTCCATTGAAATTTGGATCGCGAAAAATTGCTTGGCGCCCTACTTCGTGAAAGGCAATCCCTTGCGCTGAAAGCGAAGCCGCCGTTGCAATTGCGATCACCGATTTTACGCGTTCGGGATATGAAACTGCCCACTGAAGCGCTTGCATGCCTCCCATCGAACCCCCGCAGACAGAAAGCAATTGCTCAATTCCCAAATGATCGATGAGATACTTTTGGGCATTCACCATATCCGCGATGGTCACAATTGGGAAATCGAGGCCATATTCCTTTCCGGTTGCAGGATTGATTGATGACGGACCGGTTGACCCATTGCATCCGCCAATGACATTTGAACAAATAACGAAATATTTATTGGTATCGAACGCTTTGCCAGGTCCAATGTAATCGTCCCACCATCCCGGATCGCGATCATATGGCGAATGATATCCCGCAGCATGTGCCGTACCAGAGAGCGCGTGCAAGATGAGAATCGCATTGGTTCTTCTCTCGTTGAGTTGTCCATAGGTTTCGTATGCAAGGGTCACCGGCGAAAGAGTTTTACCGGAAACCAATTGGAGAAATTCTGGCGGCTGCACAAAAGTAAAATATTTCGTGCGCACAATGCCCACTGAATTTGATGGAAATGTCGATGCATCGTTCATGGATATCCCCACAACATGTAAAATTGGGGAGATAGCGATTTTGGTGTGGCCATCTCATCTCCCGGAGGTTATCCTCCGCAGGAATTGGCACCTTTTTCCGCGAGCGCGGACGGTTGCCGTGGCGTCATCGGGCCTGTCCCTCAGCCACTCTTGATAAGATATCAAGTGCATTGAAGTCGACAGTGTTGAATGGGAGAGTATAGTGTCAATAATTAATTTTTAAATAATGCTATTAATTTTCTTTAATAAATCTTCTTTCTCAAAGGGTTTTAAAATATATGCATCGGCTTGTATATTGGAATCGTTAAGCTTAAGCGTTTTTTCACTTAGCGCAGAGACCACAACTATTTTCGCATGCGGATCGATGTTCTTTATCTCAGCAACTGCCATGATTCCATCTTTCCCATGCATGGTTATGTCCATCGTAACAAAATCGGGCTTTATTTTCTTGTACAGCTCGAGCGCTTCATACCCATTATCAGCCTCTCCAACAATCTCATGTCCCCCAGAAGTGAGCACATCGGCGATTACTTTTCGCATGAATTTTGAATCGTCAACAATTAGCGCGCGAGCCATATAAACCCCATCCATTTCAATGAGAACACATAAAATAGTATTTGAAAGAAAATCAATCATTTTTATATTCTCATGCGATCGTTGCAAAAACACCTTATGGCTATATGCGCAGGTGGTTTTTCATGGAAAACACTACGCTTATTAACATCACAATCATTTTTGCAGTCTCACTACCTGTATTGTACCTTTTTTTGCGTTTAAATCTCCCTTCGCTTTTGGCATTTCTGTGTGCAGGCATTGCCCTTGGCCCGTATGGTCTTGGCATTATCAAATCAATATCGGAAGTTAACGTGCTCGCAGAAATTGGGGTGGTGCTTTTGCTTTTTACGATTGGAATTGAGTTCTCGCTTTCCAATTTGCAAAAAATAAAGCGTTCCGTGATCATCGCTGGCTCTGTGCAAATGCTTTCGACAATTGCCATAGGGTTTTCAATTTCAAGTGCATTTGGGTACTCTCCGAAGAAAGCGCTTTTTTTTGGGTTTCTGGTTGTTATGAGCAGCACAGCGATAGTTTTTAAACTCCTCCAAGAGCGCGCTGAACTGGAAAGCCCACACGGCATGAATGCTGCTGCAATACTCATTTTTCAGGACCTGATGGTAGTCCCGCTAATTCTCATCATCCCATACTTAAGCGACACGAGTTTCGTATCTAACGAATCGATACTGTTGGTCTTTGTGAAAGCGTTCATCGTTACTGCAAGCATAATCGCTGTGGCACGATGGGTTATTCCCAAAGTATTATACTTCGCGGTAAAAACGCGAAGCAGGGAGCTTTTCCTCCTTCTCATCGCAGTAATTTGCCTTTCAACTGCATGGATCACTCACGCAATAGGACTTTCACCTGCACTTGGAGCCTTCATCGCAGGACTTGTTATTTCCGAGTCCGAATACAGCCATGAAGCGATCGGAAATATCATGCCGTTTAAAGATCTGTTCACAGGCCTTTTTTTCGTGTCGGTTGGAATGCTTACTGATCTTCGCGCGCTTATCGAATACCCACTCTGCATTCTTTTCATAATCGCGGGAATTATCATTGTGAAATCAGTCCTTGCAAGCATTGGCGTTATCATCTTGGGATATCCTATTCGAACTGCGTTGCTTTGTGGCGCATACTTAGCGCAAATAGGGGAGTTCTCATTTCTCCTTGCCAAAATCGGCTATGATCGGACAATCATAGGGCAACAGGAATACCAGCTTTTCATCCTCATTGTGGTAATCGCAATGAGCCTCACCCCGTTTATTATGGCTGCCTCACCGCATGTAGCCGATGCGGTGCAACGAATACCATTTCTCAAAAACCGCATTGATCATCAACCAATTGAAGAAATTCCGCAATTAACGCATCACCTCATCATCGTGGGATTTGGAATAAATGGGCGAAACGTGGCAAAAGCTGCAAAGCTTGCTGGCATTAAGTACATCATTGTAGAAATGAATCCTACCACAGTGCGAAAAGAAAAAGAAGCGGGCGAAAACATCTTCTTTGGCGATGCAAGCCACGAGGCGGTGTTAGCACATGCAGGGATTGGACAGGCAAAAGTGTTGGTCGTTGCAATCGCCGATCATGGAGCAACCTTGCGCATTGCAAAACTTGCGCGTCGATTGAACCCGAATTTGTACATCATCATCCGCACTCGTTTTCTCCACGATCTCCCTCACCTCTATTCGCTTGGTGCCGATGAAGTCATTCCAGAAGAATATGAAACTTCAATAGAAATATTTTCCCGAGTGCTTTCAAAGTATTTGGTGCCACGGCAAGAAATCGAAAAGCTCATCGCCACAATCCGCGCAGAAGGATATCAAATGTTTCGAAGCCTTTCGCTTACCAGCGATGCGAAACAGGCATTTGTCAATATCCCACATCTTGAAATTGCGCGATTTAGCATTTGTGAGCGCTCACCGTTAGCTGGTAAAACGCTTCGCGACATAGCGCTTCGAACAAAATACGGCATCACTGTGGTCGCAATAGAACGGGAAGGAACGCTCATTGTAAATCCAAGCGCACACGAAATGCTACGAGTGGGCGAACGCGTGTTCATTATGGGGAATCGTGCCCAAATTGAATCGATATACCATTTATTCGAAGAAGGCACATTGTGCGAAGGATAATTTATTTTCTTCTTGGAAATTGTTCTTTTGCTGATGCTTCGATGCTTCTGATGGTATCTGCAACTTTTTCTGCAAGAGGTTCTCGTTCATACGATTCCATCCGCTCTTTAAAAAAGAGCCTGCGGACATCGTTTAAAATATTATAAAGCACTGGCGTACCAAAAAGCGTGACAAGCGTCCCAAATGCAAGGCCCCACGACATGGAAATTGCCATAGGCTTTAAAAACGGATCGTTTCCTCCGATTCCATATGCAGTAGGCAAAAGGCCAAAAAAGGTGGTAATTGTTGTTAAAAAAATAGGGCGAAGCCGTGTGCGGGCAGCTTCGATTGTTGCCTCGAAGCTATTGTATCCGCGAGTTCGCGCAATTCTTATAAAATCCACCATTACAATTGAGTCGTTTACCACAACTCCCACAAGCCCTACCAGCCCCATGAGCGCGAGAAAAGATATGGGCAACCCATGAAAAAAGAATGTCCACACCACTCCGACAATCGTTAACGGAATCACTCCCATAATCACAAGCGGATGGATTAATGATCGGAAAAGAGCAACCAGGATAATGTATATTCCTATGAGTGCCAACACAAACGCGCGCCCCAAATTGCTAATAGACTCTTTTGTATCTTTGAATTCACCTTCATAACTAACAGTATAGCCTGGATATCGCTCTTCAATATTGTGAAATTTTTGCATGAGTTCCCTATTGATGGAAACCGATGTAAGGCCCTTTGCCTGTTCATCGATCTCGGCAGTAACTTTTACCGTCCGCCGCCATCCGTGTCGGTTGATAATGGAAATCCCTTTTGCTTTGGTTTGAGTAGTTACCATTGAAAACGGAACAAGCCTTCCCATTCTGTTGGCAATTTTTACTTTTTGCAAATCATCAACGCGAGTGCGCAACGCAGGAGGAAACATTACGCGAATATCAATTTCTTCATCGGTTCTGCGAATTGTGGTAGCAACTGCTCCCTCAAAGTATGAACGCACAGTGGTCGCAATATCGAGTGCAGTGATTCCTGCAATCGCTGCCATTCGCTGATTTACTGAAATTCGAATTTCTTCCTTTCCTTCTTCGTAATTGCTTTTAATATCTTTAATTCCTTTAATGGTTTGCAAATGAGCAATGTACTCGCGGGCAATCTTGTTGAGAACCTCAAAGTCATCGCCTTTAATGGTTACCGATACTGGAGAGCCTACTGGCGGACCATGCCGTTGATATTTGTATTCGATGTTTTCAAATACTTTCAAATGCTTTGTCTTTTCTCGAATGTGATCCATAATCTCAGCCGCGGTTCGTTTGCGGCTTTGTTCGGGCGTAAGATATACCATAATGATCCCATATTTCGAACCGCGCTTGGTTCCGGGATCATTCGGATTTTCCTGCATAATTCCAGCTCGCGATGTAAAGCTTTCAAGTTCTTCTTTTGGAAGTTTTATTATTTCCTGCTCCACCAACGCAAGATTTTCACTCATGCGTTGTACGCTTGTGCCATTTGGCGATTGCGCTTTTATCACCACTACTTCGATTCCCGATGCAGGAAAGAGTATAAATTTTACCTTCCATATATACAATCCAACGGTAAGGCACACGAAGAGAAAAACCAAAAAGGAAAATTTATATTTATGGTGCAAAATTTTTGTGAGGTATCGCACATAGCGTTCTCGAAAAAAGTTCAAAATTGGAGTTGAATCGGCATTTTTGATAATCGGCGACTTTCGCAATCGCTCCATGTCCAAGATGTGCGCTGGCAAAATGAGCATCGATTCTGCCCACGAACACAAAAGCGCCACCGACACAACCGCTGGAAGCGTCCACATGAATTTCCCCATGATGCCAGTCATAAACATTAGCGGCGCAAATGCGGCAATTGTGGTAAGAATGGTGCCCGCCACGGGAACAATAACCTCACTTGTGCCATTGATAACTGCCTCTTTCAGTCCCATGCCCTCTTCGAGATGCCGATACACATTTTCAGAAACGACAATCGCATCGTCGACGAGCATCCCAAGCACCACAATGAGCCCAAACATCGACATGAGATTCACTGTTATCCCGTTCCATGCCATCCATATAAAGGTGCCGCAAAACGCAATTGGCAAGCCGAGCGCTGTGACAAAGGAAATTCGCCATCCGAGCGTTACCAATAAGGTCACAATGACCAACACAAAACCGATCACTGCATTCCCTTTTAACACATCTAAGCGACGCCTGACGAAATACGAAAGGTCATTGTTTGTTACAATTTCCAAATCCGCTGGCATGATTCTTTTAAAACTCTCTATTTCCTGAAAAATCCTATCGACAAGGCCAATGATGTCCGCAGATTCTCTTTTAAGCACGGTGAGCGTTATCGATTTTTTCCCCATCGTTTTGTTGATGATGGTTTCCTCTTCGAAGGAATCGCGCACGTTTGCCACATCGCGGATGCGCACCCAATTCCCCACATCGTTTGCGCGAATGAGGACATTGCCAATTTCTTCTGGAGTATTGACTTCACCCATTGTGCGGATCATCATCTCGCCTTGCGGGCTTTTAATGACACCGCCAGGAAAGCTTACATTTTGTTTTGCTAAAGCAAATATAATTTCGTTAATCGCAATCTGATATTCGTCGAGGAGAAGCGGATTCACTTCCACAATCATCTCGCGATCGCGATACCCTTGCTTATCGATGCGCGCCACCCCCTCGAGTTCGAGCAAACGATCGTACAGCATTTTCGCATACTTTCGAAGCTCAAATTCATCCTTATCGTTTAAAATTCCTTTTTTGTTAATTAGCGCAATTGAAATAACGGGTTGCTGTGCAGTGGAAAGCTCGGTAACAACAGGCTTTTCTGCATCGGTTGGCAAATTGGTTACGCGATCGATGGCATTCTTGATATCGTTGATAGTTTTGTCGCGATTTTTTACATCGGGATCCAATTTCACCACCACAATGGAACGAGATTCAATGGAACTTGACCACACTTCCTCAATACCATCAACTTCTCTCAATTGGTTTTCAATTGGGATAGATATGAGTTTTTCCACATCTTCCGGGTTTGCACCAGGAAACACAGTATTTGCGACCACATAATCGAAATCGATGCGCGGAAAAGCTTCCCGCCTTGCGGTAAGCATAAACATAATGCCTGCGAAAAGAACGCCGATGGTGATGATGTTAACGATGAGAGAGCGTTCTGCAAAAAATGCAATGAACCTTTTCATGATTGAAATTATTTATGCTTGTTTGTAATTTGGTGCAGATAGTGAAATGAAAGGCCATTTCGGGCAAGCGTTTTTTAACATCGGTTTTAATCGATTTTTTGCAAAAATCATTGAATGTAAATTGATAAGTAAAATGTATTGCATATTTTTACCATAATGTGAACATGATATATTATCGAACATCGCATAGAAACGATGAGTTGTAAATAATCAACAATATTTAAAAATCTAATAAAAACGTATGCGCACAAACAACACATGCCTTCTGATCGTCGACATGCAGCGATATTATGTGGATGAAACTTCCGATTTTTATCGCTATTTCGAACGCATGGTCCCGGGCTGCATGTCGTACATCGCGACGCGATGCAGAGAAACGGTGATTCCAAACATTTCGCGTTTGCTTTCTTTTTATCGTCGCTTTAGACTCACCATTATCTTCCTGCGCCTGTGTGGCATCGATCCCGATCGAAAGGACCTGCACCGTTTTTTTCGCGAAAGCTGGGCTCGTGGGAAACAATTAGGTTATAGTTCAGTATATCCCCTTGCAGATGAACCAATGGCACAAATTCTCCCCGAAATTGCACCGCAAAAAGGCGAATTGGTCATCGATAAAACCACATTCAGCGCCTTTACTTCGACCAAATTGGAATCGATATTGCAAAGAAAAAAAATTACAACTCTCGTCTTCGCTGGCCTAGCAACGAGCCAGTGCGTTGAAACAACGGCGCGCGATGCCTCCGACAGAGGATTTGAGGTAATCCACATCGAAGATGCGCAGGCAGATTACACGCACGAAGCGCATTGCGCGTCGTTATACAGTTCGCAAGCAGTATGCGGGGGCAATGTTTTTCGCACAGAATCGTTTCTTTCGATGTGTGCCAATCACGTCATATTACGCGAATGATTTCTTTAATTTTGTATATCTCACGAATGTAGTTTTTTGCCGGCGTATCCCAATAATATACTGAATTTTCAGCATTGCATCGCGCTTGCGCAATGATCGAATCATCGTGCTCTTTGAAAAACTTATACGCGCGCTCCATTGCATCGTAATAAGCCCATGGAGAGTAGTCGGAAAACAAAAATCCATTCCCCTCTACGATATCGCCCATTACCCGAATGGGAAAGACTGTATCGCGAAGGCCACCTGTAGCGCGCGCAACGACAAGACACCCTGTCGCAAATGCCTCAAGCTGCGATATCCCTCCGGGTTCGCTGAGCGATGGCATACAGAAAATATCGGACGAAAAAAGCGGCACGCTAATGTCTTGAAATCCAAAGTTGACCGATACATTGCGCGGATAATACTGCGAAAGAAGATATAGCCCATGCGCAATTTCCTCTCCGCGCCGATCGCCAGAAGAAACTGCACCGCCAACGATCGCCTGATATCCTAAGTGCTTAAAAATTCCTTCTGACGCTTCTAATAAAAGCTGAAATCCCTTTTGTTCGGTGATGCGATGTATCATGGTAAAAAGCACAATGTCGGGATCGACAGCAAAGTTTCTCTCAATTTGCACAAGCAGTTTGTTCACCGTGCGCTCGACAATTTTTCTCCGTTGCGAATCGGCAATTTCGCGAATTGCGGAGATTCCCTTGAGAATTTCAGGATATCGCGACTCAATCTTTGCTTTTAAAGAATCATCGGATTTTAATCGATTCAGTAATTCCGGATAATACTTCTCATAAAGCTTTGATTCTTCAAATCGCTTTGAAATTCTGGCCTTAAAATCCCTCCCTATTGCATTGCTAATGCCAATGACGTTAAATAGAATCCGCTCCAATCCATCACATGCATATTCGATTTGCTTTGCATAACTTGGACTTACGGTAATGGTGCGATCGGCAAGGCGAATTCCGGCTGCCATGCAATTTATTTTGTTCCCATCGACGGGATCTAAAAATTCCCACACGCGCCACTGTGGCAAATTGAAAAGAGAAAATAAATCAAAACCATTCTCATAACGATGATATGAATCAAAATATTGCCATCCTCCATTGTGCACGATGTGCAAAAACGTGGTGCGTTGAAAATTCGGATTGGAATAATACACGTGATCGCAACGCACAATTCCATTAAAAAGTCCAGCATATGCATCGTTGGTAAACGTAAAATGGGGGCGAAGGCCAAACGTGCATATAACCTCTGCACAGGCGCGCGCAAAAGCGATACGCCTGCGTAGTTTCTCCTGACCTGTAATGCCCCAATACAATCCATCGAAAAATTCATAGTGATCGAGCAGAAAATAGCCGACGCCGTCAACTTCCCCGTAATGGACGCCAACCTCGTAATCGAAGTTAAGAATTTTAAATCGAACATTTTTGCCAGTATAGGTAACGTTATAATGCGCAATGGCATCGCGCATTTTTTTGACCGATTTTTCATCTCCGTGCCGATACATTCCCGTGATCACATACACCTTCTCGCCCATTGCCGCAAGCTCGCGCGGAAGTTCGTATACCACATTAGCCAATCCCCCGCTTTTCGAAAAAGGTTCTGCTTCCGCCGACATAAATACCAGCGGACCGCGCTGGTTGTGCCATTGGAGCGATGTACCAAGCGTCCGTAAGATTTCGTCACGATGATTTGAAAGATAATCGATAAACCCAAGAACTGCGTTGCCATCTTTCAAGGAATTCAAAAACACATGGAAGAGAGCACGCTTAAGTCCAAGCTCTAAAAACCACCGATGTTCATGCCAAAAAAGTGGCACCAGCACATTTTGGATATATTGTGCCAATGTTTCGTTGGTCGAAAAATGTTTTACAATTTCAGTGAACGCAAAATTTTTTGGAAAATTCGCATGGTTAGAAATGGAGCAAAGCCGAAAAAACGAATCGCGGAGAAACTTATCGTAGTACCCCTCCATGCTTTCAAGCAACTCAAGCTTGAAAAGCTTTACCCGTTCAGTGTAGGATACCACGGTGTTTAACTTCGAAACTTTTAACTCTTTCCCAGTGTAATAGCTGTAGTGGCCAGTAATCGGCGAATACAGAAGATCCACTACTTTGATGTAATCTTCATCTTTGAAGGGCAGTTTGGGATTATCAAATTGAATCGAAACCGTTTGATTTGCTTCGGCAAAATTGAACACGCCAAGCCACACACCAGTATGAGAAAATCGAATTGCGGCAGCAACCATATTATTGTTTGCCCAGACCAAAAAGCTTTTCCCAGTGTTTTCGCGGTGAAATTCGTACCATTCTCGATAAAACCGTTCCACGCTTCGATGCGATGCATATTCAAAGCTATTCCAATTCACGTAAATGTTGTCCAAATAAACTTTCCACCCCTCACCTTCTGCACTTCCTTCATAGTCCATAATGATATTGCTCAGCATCACAGTAAGACCAACAGCGGCGCGCAAACCGCGGTGACCAAAGGTATTGAGCGCACGGCGTTCGTCGTGGTTCCCAAGTATCCCAAGAAGTTCGGTCCCTTCAGGAAGAGAAATTGGCAAATAATTATCGTAAAAATGATAAATTTCTCGAACATCGGCTTTACCATGAATAATGTTTTCGCAAATTTTAAAAAGCGATGAATTATAAGGAATAATACCGCTTCGCGCCAAAAAGCGTTCGTGTCCCCAATAGCACTCTGCGAGATTAATAAAAAATTTCTTCCCCCGTGCCCGCATTTTCGCTTCCACGTTTAGCATGATGTACTGATGGAGCGGAATTGCTATGAGGTCACGGCAGGCGCAATCGAAATACCCTGTGGTTATGAAATGATCATATTCCCGATCGTTGACGATAATGGTACCCAACAGCATCGATTCGTCATCGCGCGGCATGCCCCAAATTGTGGGGAAATTGTTGCGCTTCATCATTATGGGAACAGCATGTGCCGAATCGAAACGAATTCCATCAATATCGAAACGATCGATGAGCGTAAGAATTGAATTGGTTAGCCATTCCCACACTTCGAACATTCGATAGTTGAGAAGCATTCCATCATTCCAGCTACCATATCGCCCGTCGGTAGATGCGCGTTTGGTAAGTTTCCCTTCGCTATCATAGCACAGCACTGCATAAGAATCTGGCACTTCCGTGCTGGTACGGTTTAAATGCGGCACCACATCGACGATTACCTTTATCCCAAGCTCGTGCGCCCGTTTCACAAGTTCGCGAAATTCCTCCTCACCACCAAGGAAAGGTTCAGGCTCCACCAAACTCATTGGCGAAAAAGGCGATGGTGAGGTTGCTTCTGGGGCCCAGTCTTCCCGATTCGAGCCGCGTTTTTGCATTCCCAGCACATAGATTGCAGTGATAAGATAGCGCGATTTTAAATCTTCAAGATGAGCGGCAATATCTGAAAATCGGCCGAGCCGTATAACCTCCCCATTTTCGTTGTACACCAATCCCGGATGGCCGCTTTTATCTCTCCAATATACCCCCGTATGGCCATGAATGTCGGTGAATATTTCGAGAATGATTTCCCCTCTTACATCTGGGATAACATTCACCCTTCCGGATGTCCCAGGAAAAGTTAGCCATTCATTTCGCTTGCGCTTGTGTTCAAAAACTAAAAAGTCAAAATGCCCGTACTCATCGAAACGATATGATGCTTCAAAGCATTGAGACGATTCATTGTAAGCAAGGGCTATATCGAAATATGAGAGCTCGCTTTCAAGAATAAATTGCTTATCATTTTCAAGAACATTGCGGTAGATTCTGAGAAAATAATTTCCTTTTGCTGGAAGAGAAAACCGAAACGTATATTCATCGCCAACCTTTAAGTTTATAAACTTAGTGGCAATCGGCGCATCGAATTCTTTTGGCGCAAAAATTCTTTCAAGAACAATATTCGCGCGATTGCGCACTTCGTGCAAATCGTGACCTGACGCAGCGACAAGAAGCCGAACCACTTCTTTAAGCGACCTTCTATCGCCGCCTTTTTTGTAGCGGCGCGCTAAACGCTCAAGCGATTCGATGGCTTTAATATTTCTCTCATAGTGAAAGTTTAATTCATCTCCTTCGATGCGCGCATTGAGCATTTTCACAAAGCTTGCTCGATTGCGAGCGGTAAACGGGCGCACCCGTTTGATTTCAGGAATTTCAGAAACTTCGATCTCTTTGAGAGTTGAAACGCGGATAATTTCATCGACAAACGCATTCAGCGCTTTTGAAATTTCTGGCGAAAAAACCTCCGTGTGCGAATAACCTGTTTGAATTGCGCGTTCTTCAATCGTGAGGATAATTTTAAACGTCTCGTATAAAAATCGCTCGTTTCGCTTTTTTTCCAGAGCGATTGCATCGAAAATATTTAACCCAAAATAGATCGTTGGAATTTCTGCCCAGGAAGGGCCTTGGCCTACGTGCGCAATTACCGTCGTCTGATTGGACACATGGTACAGCGTTGGGACACCATGGCGCTCTTTTACAAGAACAAGACGCCTATCAGCAGGCGGTGGGGATGGCAACTCGGCAATCGATCGATGAACGATAAGAAGCGCAGAAGTAAGCCTTCCTATTAGACGCATATCGCTGGCAAATCGATTTTTTAGCGTCCCATCGCCAACAGTTGCCATGTCGATGATAGATGCGCGCAATGCGTCAATGTCTGTGGCTACATCGGCATCGGTTGCACCCGCTTTAAATTTGCTGATGATTGTAGGCGACGGGAAAAACTCAAAGCATCGGTTTTCGGAAAATGCAGCAGCGATTTCGCGCTTTACAATTGCATCGGAAATTAAGTGTTCTTCACGAAGCGTAAACCGACAAAGGCTACTTAAGGTTGTTTTATCTTTTTCCACCTCACGCTCCTTTTATAACTAAATGTCCTGTGATGAATACAAATATCAACTGTAATAATCGTTCGTAAAGAAAAAAAGAATTTCTTGCTCGCGTTTTCTTATGCTAATTTTACAAAACACCCATTGCGAATGTTTCTCGGACGAGAAAAGAAACGCGCTAATTTATAATTATTAAACCAGAGAGCTTTTCTCAAAGGAACGTACTGAATTTATTGTCGCATCGCGATTCGACTATTTAATTGTATCAAGATATTCAAGAACAGGATATTTTGAACGATACACAGTCAGCGGCGTGTAGACAAATTCGAAACGTTTTTTCTCTTTTATCATCTCCTGTATATCGTAATAGTGCTCTCGTGGGATGAAAAGGAGCACTTTCGCACTTCCACTTTGATTGCTTAACATAAGTAGCTGTTTTCCTTCAGTGGCCTTGTTTTTTAATTCAGGAGGTACTCGAAAATATTTTACAGGATATAAGGAACCCCTAAACTTTTCGCCTTTCAGGCTTTCAGTTTCCTTTAACAACATGCGAAAGCTTGCCCGTGGCAGCGTGGAATAATCGGGCACCTCGGGTGGGATATCTTCATTAACATCGGGAATTATTTTACTTTCTTTTTCTACAATTGGAGTTGGTTCAGATATTTTGGGGAGCATTGCTACTTCTTTCGGCGATGTTTGTTTTTCCTGAATTGTCTTTTTCTTTAAAATGACAAATGTTTGAACAAGATATTCGTGGCGTTTATTTTTTTCTTCATCGCTTGAAAGCTTTGCCGCAATAAATTCGCCACCAGCTTTTCGCGCAGCTTCTTTCGCATATTTTGTTCTCTTTTCGAGCGTAAATTCTCCTACATCGACAATAGCAATTTGTTCGTATTTATCGATATCGGTCCATGGAACCAGTGTAACCTCCGCATCTTTTGGAAGAGGTGGATATTCAGGACCCGTTCGTATCATTTCGTAAGGTGATTTGCATAATGGGAAAAACAAAACAATAAACACCACCACGCCTACACGCTTCATTTTGTCTACCTCTTCATATTTAATAATATCTTTAATAATATCACATTACGCGATCAATAACGTATGACCTATATTATAATACGAATAGTTGCGCAATTCGTCAATATTATTTCTAAATGTTTGGATATGAGGCTGCTTCACCAAACCCTTCATACGAAAATATATTTCTTGACGCATATTAAATGCTATGTACACCAATGGTACTTCACAGAAAATCTTTACAAAACTGAGACTATCTTATGAATATTTTGCTTACTGGCGCAGCGGGATTTGTGGCGTATAAAACCGCAGAGCTTCTTTTACAACAGGGCCATCGCGTGATTGGCATTGACAACATGAACGACTATTACGATGTTCAATTGAAAGCATATCGGCGCGATTTATTGATAGAAAAGAGTTCAAACTTTTCGTTTATCGAATGCGACATAGAAAATATCGAACGTGTACGGCAACTATTCAAAAAAGAACAATTCGATGCAGTCATAAACCTCGCTGCACGCGCAGGAGTGCGCTATAGCATAGAAAATCCAATTGTCTATATGACAACCAATGCTGTGGGAACGCTCAATTTACTCGAACTCATGCGCGAATTTAAAATAAAAAAATTGGTGCTTGCATCAACCTCATCACTCTACGCGGGACTTCCAATGCCATTTACCGAAGATTTACCCGTCAATGAACCCATTTCCCCTTATGCAGCTTCAAAAAAAGCAGCTGAAGCAATCGCATATACATATCACTATCTCTACAATATCGATGTATCCGTGCTTCGCTATTTTACAGTTTTTGGACCAGCAGGACGCCCCGATATGAGCCCATTTCGATTCATCCAATGGATAATTAACGATATGCCCATTGAGATTTTCGGCGATGGAACTCAGGCACGCGATTTTACCTACGTGGACGACATTGCGGAAGGTACGGTAAAAGCGTTAAAAAGCGTTGATTTCGAAATTATCAATTTAGGGGGTGGAAACAATCCCATTTCGCTTCTAACAATGATTGAACTAATGGAAACATATATTGGCAAAAAGGCACGTTTGGTGCACAAGCCATTCCATAAAGCGGATATGAAAAAGACCTGGGCAGATATTTCAAAAGCAGAACGAATTTTAGGGTGGAAACCCAAAATCTCCTTTGAAGAAGGCATTCGAAGAACAGTTGAGTGGCATATAAATGAGCAGGAATGGGTAAAAAAAGTGCGATTATGATGAAATGGTATTTTGAACCAACTCAAAGAGAGTAACTTAATATTGGTTTTAAAAATGAGATTTCGAGACATCCCATAATCACTTGAATCTCCAGAATTTAACTTGAATTTGCACTCATCTTAAAATATAAATTGATACGAATTGATGTAGTACTGTTCTCAAAAACAGAGAGATATTGTGCTTGATGCGATGAGTGTCATATTTAACAATTGGTTTGAATTATGAAAGTGATATGTTTCCAAAACATCTCAATTTTCGAAAAAGCTGCGGGAATCGCTCGATGAATCTTTCTATCGCCATCGGTCCCCTTACCCTAAAAAATCCCATTTCGGTTGCTTCGGGAACAGCAGGATACGGTGAAGAACTTTCCAACTTTTACGACATTTCTCTCCTTGGTGCAATCTTTACCAAAGGGCTTTCTCTTAAACCTCGCCCCGGCAACAAAGGAAACCGAATTGTTGAGACACCTGCGGGCATGCTTAATTCAATTGGCCTTGAAAATGTGGGCCTTGAAGTTTTCTTAAAAGAAAAACTCCCCTTTCTTTTACAAAAAGGGGCAACAGTCATTCCCAACGTCGCGGGTCATTCCGAAGCAGAAAACTGTGCGCTGTGCGAGGTGCTTTCGCACACTGAAGGAATTGCCGCAATCGAGTTAAACGTCTCATGCCCGAATGTAAAAGAAGGCGGTATCGCATTTGGCCGAAACCTCACAGTGTTTGCGAAGCTAATTGAAAGTGTGCGGAAAGTCACAAAAGGAGTGCTCATTGTGAAGCTCTCGCCGAATGTGACCGACATTACCGAGTTTGCTCGCGCTGCAGAAGATTTGGGCGCTGATGCCATCTCTGCAGTGAATACCTATCTTGGAATGAAGATCGATATTGCCCAAAAAAGGCCATATTTTGAAAATCGCGTAGCGGGATTAAGCGGCCCTGCGATTAAGCCGTTGGCAGTACGAGCGGTGTACGAAATCTATTCAAAGGTAAAAATTCCCATCATTGGTATTGGTGGGATTTCAAACACAGAAGATGCGCTCGAGTTTTTGATGGCTGGTGCTTCTGCGATCTCAATTGGCACGATGAACTTAGTAGATCCGAATACAGCAATAAAAATTCTTGAAGGATTACAACTGTATTTGCAAAAGGAAAACATTCCCAATGTCCGCGATCTTATTGGCATTGCACATCGAATTTAAATTGTAAAGAGCAAAGCAATGAAATTCTGGAATAAAAATTTGCGAAATATGGCAGAATACATCCCAGGGGAGCAGCCACAAAACCTGGATGAATACATTAAGCTCAATACCAACGAAAATCCATTTCCACCTTCGAAGGCAGTGATAGAAGCAATTAAAAATGCCTGCGATGATAACTTGCGGCGTTATCCAAATCCCACTGCAGTGGCTGTTGGCCAATGTTTTGCGCAGATGCACTCCCTTACAGTTGATCACGTATTCGTCGGAAATGGCAGCGATGAAATATTTACACTTATATTTCGCGGATTTATTGAATCGAAAGAAAGGGCAGCGTTTCCGTATCCCTCGTACTCACTTTATTACACGCTTGCAGAAGCAAACGGAATTCCATACGACAAAATTACCCTTACAAAATCGCTCGATGTTGATTTCGAAAAGTTTTTGGAAAAAAATTATGCATTAATAATTGTGGCAAATCCGAACAATCCTACTGGGAAAAAAATCAACAAAAAAGATGCGCGCTCCTTTTTGGAGAAATTCAAAGGGCTTCTGGTCATCGACGAAGCATATGTGGATTTCTATGGCGAAACCCTCATCGACTTTGTCAAGGAGTTTGACAACTGCATCATCACGCGCTCGCTTTCAAAATCCTATTCGCTCGCAGGGCTTCGGGTCGGTTTTGCAATAGCGCATCCTGACATCATTCGCGGGTTTATTAAATTGAAAGACTCATACAATGTTAGCAGGCTCGCGCAAGCGGGTGCTCTTGCGGCATTACAAGATGTAAAAGGATTTCGTTATAGCATTCAGATGGTGCGCAACAACAAAGAATATTTGGAAGAAATGTTAGAAAATCTTGGATTTGAGACAATTCCCTCACACGCAAATTTTGTATTCACAAAACATCCAAAGGTTTCTTCAAAAGAGCTATATGAAAAATTGAAAGAAAGGAAGATATTGGTGCGCTGGTTTGAAGGGCCTATTCAATCGGAATACCTGCGCATCAGTGTGGGCACGATGATGGAAATAAAGGCGCTGGTGAAGGAATTAAGGGAATTGGTTGAACGCTAAAATGATTTTTAAAATAGCCCACGGTCTCGATGAACTGCACTGGACGTTTCCTTGCGATATTCGACTACTTGCGCAATCGTATTATCTGCCCTGCCGCATTGGTAATAGTGTTTCGCTCAATGAGTTCCGCTAAGGTGATGCGATTTTTTTCGAAAAGATCGGCATCCTTTTTTTCTATCCAGAAGTTGAACATATTGAACTTTCCACCATTATCCCACCGCATGCCAATCACAGAACCCGCAATTTCTGGTTCTTCAAAAATGCTCTGACACGATTGGATGATAAAAAGAAAATCGGACAGATGCTTTTGCAAAAGGTGCCCTACCATTACCCCATACGGATATCCTTCTTTTGCGCTTACGATAAAATCCACTCCAAGATATAGCTTCGATGAATCCTTTGATTTTTTATCGTGATAAAATCCAATGCTATTCGCCATCACTTGCATCTTGAATTTCTCAGTTGCCATCCGCGCAATGCCCAAAAGGTGATTGCGATACTTTTCATGGTAAAATTTCCCTTTGGTCGTGTATTGGTTAATTTCAACTAAGTATTGTTCATACATGCTGGAAGTTTCTTTCGATAAATCTAAAATTTCTCGTTCGCGCGGCGAATAGGTTTGACAGAAGGGGAAAATTATTAAAGCGATAATTGTAATAGTTATACTCATAATGTTTTTGAACATAGCACAAATTTCTTCAAAAAAATCTTGCAAATTGTATTTGGCAATTTTGATGACATGAAATAATGTATCTATGTCAATAACTATTTTGTATGATTAATTCATTCCTTTTTGAAAATTGTTGTTGGTGAACACTTTATGAACAGATACGTTGCTTTTTTCGATCTCGATCATACCATCCTCGATACAAGCAGTGCACTGCTTTATTTGCAATACCTTCGCGATCAAGAACTAATTGGAAAATTTGAACTCACGAAAGGTGTTATTCTGTCGTTACTTCATCGCGCTGGCTTTTTTACTACCGAAGATGTCATAAAAAAATGGGTGAAAAAATATGAAGGCGTTTCAGAGAACGAAACGATTGAACACGCTCGTCGATGGTTTGAAAAAATGGTAAAATCGCACATTCGGCTTGAAGCATTTAAGGAAATCAAACGGCATCGCGAAAATGGAGCACGTACGGTGATACTTTCTGCCTCAACCAATTACGGTTGCGAACCGATTAAAACATTTTTAGGAATGGACGATATCATTAGCACAAAACTCGAAGTTCGCAATGGAATTTTAACGGGCAATTTGGAAGGCGAATACTGTTACGGACAGGTCAAACTAACAAAAGCGATGGAATACTGCATTCAGCATAATTTCGATATGGATACGGCATGGTACTATGGCGACGCAATTGCCGATATACACATCCTCGAACGCGTGGGACATCCCGTCTGCGTAACGCCCGATAAAAAGCTTCACAAGATTGCCATAAAGCGCGGATGGCCCATTGTACAATGGTAAACGTTACGCAGTAAATCGAATTTCTACTGAACCTCCGTGTTTATCGCCAAATCCTTCAAGCACCGACATAAGGGCAATTGGGACGCGTGCCTTGGCAAGCGCATCGGCTGTGAGCATTTGAAATGTTGTACGCCGTAAAAACGTATCGACCGAAACTCCCGACGAAAACCGCGCTGCACCACCTGTTGGCAAAATGTGATTTGTTCCAGAATAGTAATCGCCAACAGCAACCGGCGAATAATGCCCCAAGAAAAGAGAACCAACATTTTTTATTTGCGATAAATAATCCATTGGATTGGTTACCATAAGTTCCATATGTTCAGGGCCATACTGGTTTGAAAATTCAATTGCTTCCCCAATCGTCTCAGCGATGAGAATATAACATCCTCTCTCAATCGCTTTCTTTTTTATCTCACATCTCCCACTCCCACTTTCTATATCTTCGTTAATATGGCGAATTACTTCATGGGCTATTTTTTCCGAAGTGGTAACAAGCACTGCTTGCGCCATCTCTTCGTGCTCTGCCTGGGAAAGAAGATCCCACGCAACCCATTTAGGGTTTGCAGTTTCATCGGCTACAATCAACACTTCGCTTGGACCTGCTGGCGAATCGATTTGGACAAGACCAAGGCTGAAAAGATACGTTTTTGCTGCTGTGACATAAATATTGCCCGGTCCAACGATGATGTCTGCCTTATTAACGGTTTCAGTGCCTATCCCTGCCGCGGCAACACCATGTGCGCCACCAGCTTTCACTACTCGGCTTACGCCGAGTTCCCGGCACAAGGAAAGCACCATGGGATGAATAGTTCCTTCTTTCGTGGGGGGCGTAATGAGAGTGATATCTTTCACTCCCGCAATCTTTGCAGGGATAACTCCCATAAGCACCGATGACGGATACGAAGCTTTGCCTCCCGGAACATAAATCGCCGCGCGTTCAATCGGATGATGATAGACGCCCAACGTGGTGCCATCATTTCGCGTATACGAGAGAACGTTTTTTAGCTGCCGCGAATGAAATTCTTCGATATTTTTTTTCGCTTCAAGGAATGCGTCAAATACATTGCGGTCAATCTTTTTGAACGATTCATCGAACTCAGCGTCGGTAACAAGAAGCGAATCGAGCGCGATTCCATCAAACTTTCGCGTGTAGGCTTTAACTGCAGCATCGCCATTTTTCTTTACTTCATTTACAATTGGAATGACTGTATCGACGAGTATTGAGGCGAAATCCTCCCCAAAGCGATTGCACAGCGCAGTGCGCTCTTGAAAGGTAAGTTCTTTTAAATGCTTCACAACCATCGTTTTCCTTCCTTATCCCATGCGCGAACTATGGAACAGACACAATGTGTGTAAAGTAGAAATCGAAAAAATATTCATTTGGCGAAAAAATTTTTATTGTTCACCACATTCTTTCATATACATCAAATCGCACATCCGCTTGTTGATTAGAGTGAGATCAATTTCGTATGCGATGAATCACAATGAGAAAAAAATGTTTCCCTTCAATTTCCTTTTGCACCTTTGGAATAGAACGAACCGCATTGATTTTCATGCGCAAGAAAGCTTAATAGTGATCGTGTCAGACCCTATAACATCATCCCTTCAAAACCATCTCGTTTTATTTCTTTTAAAAAGTTCTTTCGCCATTCTTTGCCCAAATGCCTTTCAGCAATATACTCAACGAGCGATTTCACTTTCATCGGCACCCGCCCTTCAAGCCTTGAAAGCCCCTGCACACAGCTTGGACAGGTTGTTAAAAGCAATGCTTTATCCTTTATTCGAAGCGATTTAATATCTATTTCCTTCCGAAGCCGTAACGAATTTGATAATTCAGGTGTGGATAGCGCCATCGTACCACCTTCACCGCAGCAGTACGGAAGGGATACAACAGAAGCTCCTAAGATAGTTTGAATGACTGTTTCGGGTTTTAAAATTTTAATCGGACTATGGCATGGATCATGATAAAGAATACTTCCCGTGGTTTTTTTAATTTCATATAACTTTTTTCGCGCTAAATACTCCGCAACATCCATAAGCTTTGAGTTTGGAAATACATTTTCCAGATCGTACTGTTCTAACATTTCCCTACATGTGCCGCACGTCACAACGACTGCTTCGATACCCATGTATTTTATCATGTTTGCCATCTTGTGAAATTTTACGCGATTATCATAGCTTTTCAAGTGTGCCTCTTCAACGCGTCCATTTGCAAGAAGCGGAAAACCACAACAAAGGTATTCAGGGGGAATTACCACACGAACTCCTGCATAATACAACAACGCAATTGCCGCCATGCTTATATTGCTAAAGAGCCGTTCCGACCCGCATCCAGGGAAATACAACACGCTTGCCTTTATGGGTATGTTTTTATTTTCAAAAGAAACGAATGTATTGCTTGCCCGTATACCAATTATTTCGCGTAAAGTTTTCTTCCCCGCCAGCGGGAGTTTTGAAGAAATATAGTTGCTCACAAACGGAAACACTCGGCGCACAAAAAAGGAAAATGGCTTTAATGCGCGATAGGCAAGCCGTTGCGCTGAATATCCAAATCGCAAGAAAAGAAGACGAAATATTTTATTTACATAATACCCTTTTTGCTTCAAATAAAAAAGGGTCAATGCGGTGAGAAATTTAATTTCCGCTTTCTTGCGGTTTACGAGAAGCTCGCGCATCATGAGCGTGACTGCGCCAAAATCGATTTTCACAGGACACGGTACTTGGCACTTATGACAAATTGTGCACTGGTCGGATATCTCCTTCAATTTATTAAAATGCCGAAAACTTAATTCTGCAGAAGTTTGTGCATCGTACAAAACAGCTTCGACGATGAGCCCAACGCCTAAGATCTTATTTCGTGGATTGTAAAAAATATTTTCAGCAGGATAATGCGTATTGCACACTGATTTGCATTTCCCACATCGAACGCACGGTGCAATCATAAACGAAAGTTTTTCAAGATCCGATGCCATTAAAATAAATGCTTCCATTTCGAGCAAATTAAATGAAGGCGTATATACCTTGCTTAACTGAAAATCGGGCATGAGTTTACCAGGGTTAAAAACATCGTCCGGATCTGCCTCGTTTTTATATCGACGGTACTCTTCCAAAGTTTCCCTATCGATAAACCGAAGCTTTGTAAGGCCGATTCCATGCTCTCCAGAAATTACGCCACCAAGCCGCACTGTTTCCGACATTACTAAACCTGCGGTTTCATCAGCCTCTTGCATCATAAGGTAATCGTTGGAATGAACGGGGATATTTACGTGAACATTCCCATCGCCTGCGTGCATGTGGGTTGCAACGACAATCTTTCGCTTCAGTTCCTGCGCTACAATTGAATTCAGCTTATCGACCAGCACTTCGTAACCTTTAAGCGCCTGTATGTAGTAATCCACAACATCTGCGTTAAATGAAATATTAATAATTCTTTCCTGAATAAGTTTGAAAATAGAACGGTCATCATTGCCAATCCCCTTTTTCGACGTGAGCACATCCTTTGCGGGGACATCAAGGTTGGTCATATACTGCGTATAATTTTCTCGCACCTTTTGCAATTTGGCCAAGATCGAATGAACCTTTTGCAATAAAAATTCATCGCTGTTCTCATAAGATGATTCTGTTAAGTATTTTTCGAGCAAATCTATTGCCGCAATGTAGTTGTTAAGCTCTTTGCTTACATTTAATTTTTCAATAAAGTCAGCAAATTCGGGAAGGCGCTCGATTGGAATGACAACATCTTCGTTTAATTTAAAGGCATTGGTGTGTTTGGCAATCGCTCCCAAGTTTTTACGATCTGCCCAAAAGGTTTCCCGCATCGCATCGGTATGCGCAATAAAACCTTCTGTATTGAATATCTTAATGCTGTTGACAAGAGACTCGCACGATGCGATCAACGCTGCTTCATCATTGCTCTCAAGGTCAATTAAAAGCACTGCCTTGGGAACTTCACTGCGATTCGACTTGTTGCGATAATTAATTGCAAGCACATACTTCTCGTCGAAGTGCTCAAGGGCAGTTAAAAAAACTTTCTCGCTTTTTTCAAACATCTTCAATATCTGCACAATCGCGCGCGAAGCGTTCACCATATCGTTGCCAAAGAACTCAAGGCATATGGTTCGACAAAACTTAAAAGGCTTATATAACACAAACGTCGCATCGATGATAATCCCATCGCCTCCTTCCTTTTGAAGCCCAGGCACTCCTCCGAGCGCTTTGTTGGTGATATCCTTTCCAAGCCCTTTTTTACGAATTTCGTCTCCTCGCAAATGCACAGACTTAATGAGCTTTCCACTTTTTGCATCGTGGACATCAAATATCACTTCATCGGTCGGTAAAATTTTTCGGTATGGGTGATTGCGGCGCGAAACCTCGAGTATTCTCCCCTTCGCGTTAACAATTCGAAAGGAGAGAAGATTGTCGATTGCAGTTCCCCACATAACGCATTTTTTGCCACCAGCGTTTTCGGCAATATTTCCCCCAATCGTTGATGCCCATGCAGACGTAGGATCTGTTGCGAAAATATATCCTCGTTGGCTGCAATGTTCTATTACTTCCTCGGTGATTGCGCCACATTGCACATCGATTACCGGTATCTCTTTTCCATTGACGCGCAACGTGCGTATC
>JAOAAF010000029.1:4553-28756 GCA_026419015.1 Spirochaetota bacterium | reverse complement strand
CAATATAGTTGTGCCGCACTGATTGTGTTATATTTCGTATTTCTTATATTCTCGAAAACCCCAACTCGCGAAAAATTAATACGCTTAAAGAGAATATTGCTGTGGCCATCAGCAGTGATGGTCCTTGGGGCAATTGCATTGGTGATTTTTGCTCGATTCATGTTTGAATGGTTTCCATTTATTTTCCCCGATGCGTTGCTCGTGGGATTTGCAAAAAACATCGCATATTCCGTTGCATGGCACGTGTCAGCTTGTGTCGGTGGGGTATTTTTGGCAATCGCGCTTGTGGGAATTTGCCTCAACGCGGTTATTCGCTTTATACCAAAGGAAAAGAAGTGAGCACAGAACTTGTAATCATTCAATTATCACCTTTTCATTACAATATTCAACCACTTCGCCAATGATGACTGCCTTCTCGCCGGCATCGCGAAGCGTTTGAAGAGCATTCGATGCTTCGGTTTTCTCTACAAATGCCATCATTCCAATTCCCATATTGAACGTTGTATACATTTCGCGCTCGTCAACATTTCCTTCTTTTTGAATAATGCGAAAGATTGCCGGAATCTCAAACGAGCTTTTTTCCACGAGCGCAGCACAATTAGTGGGAAGAATTCGCGGAATGTTTTCGTAAAATCCACCGCCGGTAATATGAACGAGGCCTTTCAGCTTAATGCGATTTTCAAGACAGTGCAGAACGCTTTTACAGTATATTCGAGTCGGTTTCAATAGTTCAATACCCAATTCGCATCCTAATTCATCAATGTGCTGATGCACAGAATACTTTTTTATTTCAAAAAAAAGCTTTCGAACGAGCGAATATCCATTAGAATGAATTCCCGAGGAAGAAAGTCCGATAATCACATCTCCTGGATTTATGTTGTCACCAGTAATGATTTTCTTTCGATCCACAATCCCAACTGCAAACCCCGCAATGTCGTAATCGCCTTCTGCCATAATCCCCGGATGTTCTGCTGTCTCACCACCAATAAGACTGCATCCTGCAATGCGACATCCCTCGGCGATCCCCCTTACTACTTCCACATGAACTTTCTCGTTTAGTTTGCCGCATGCCAGATAATCCAAGAAAAATAAAGGTTGAGCTCCTGCAGTGAGAATATCGTTTACGCACATTGCCACCGCATCAATACCCACGGTATTGTGAATTCCCATCATTTGAGCGATTTTCAGCTTTGTGCCGACACCATCAGTTCCTGCAACCAAAACGGGTTCTTCCATTTCCGGAAAAGAAGCCAAAAACAATGCTCCAAATCCTCCAATGCCCGTAAGCACGCGTGGGGAAAATGTGGCGCTCACTGCCGGAGTGATTTTTTTGACGAATTCATTTCCCTTTGATACATCAACGCCCGAATCGCGATAGGTAAGTCCCATTGTAGCCATCCTTCTCGATGAAATGTAATCTAGATATCGCATTATTATCTCCGCAACGTTTGTAACAAGCAAATTTTTTCCTTTGGTGAAAAATCGTGATTGATTTTTTTATTCAGTTCACGAAAACGCAATGAGGAGGTATTATGGGATTAAGCGATGACGAAATTCGCCTTTTAATTGAAAAACTTCGTGTAAAATATACAGAATACGCAAAAAAATACAGTCCTAAGTGGTTTAATCTTATGGCGTTTGAAGAGCGGCTAAATTTCGCGATAAAGAAAGGAATGAATCTCGAAGGCTTTATTTTAGCAGAAATTACAAATTTTGAAAAAATAAAAGAAAAATATGAAAAGAAAAAATCAGCAAAAACTTTTAGCGAAAAAGTCGATCAGATTATTGAAGAACAACTATCGCGAATAAAGAAATATCCTAAAATTGAGTTTCATCCTCGCGCAGATATCGAAATGATGCATTTTTACGGTGCAGGATGCGATTTTGCATTATATGATTATCCTATAGTAACTTATTGCATTCGGAACGAACCACAAAAATCGGAGTCGTTTGAATTTGAAAATAAGCTCGGATATTTATTTGTTGCTTCAGGCAAGCGGCTTTCGAAGCGAATAGAAGATCACGTTCGCATTTTAAGCAGAAAGGGTGTAAGCGAAACCGAAATAGAAAAAGATAAAAATGAATTCCTAAAGGAAGGAGCTTTCCTTTTTCACGAAATAATAAATTTTATAACCCACTTGATCGAAGTTCGAAACCGAGAGTGGGAATTGCCAATTACGTTTGAAAAGCTTTTTTTTGAAAAGGACCGTAAAAATACGATTATAACTCGTTACAACGCTTATACGGCCTATGGTGCCTTTTTGAAAGTAAAAACGATTGCAGAATCGATCATCGCAGATTTTCGGCTCGGTGCATTTAAAAAAAATTAGGACAATTGTTTGCTTTGTGTCTTATTCTCGTAAAAGATCCATGCCATTTCAGCACCAAAAACGAAGAGAAAACAAGTATACCAAATCCAAATCATTAAAATCACAATTGCGTTTAAAGAACCAAAAATCGATGTATAATCGTTTATTTCCGTAATGTAATATGAAAATAAAAGCTTTATGATTTCGTAGCTAAGCGCAGCAAAAAGTGCACCTTTAAACATTGATGTATTGTCGAGCTTTTTCGGAGGGACGAATTTATACAAAAGGAAAATGAGAATCGTATTTATCGAAAGCGTAAAAAGCGAAGAAACAACAAACGGAGTTTCTACGATACTTTCGAGATTTGTGCCAAAAATGGAAATGTTTTTAAAATTTTTCTCTAAAAAATTGAAAACTAATTCATTTTTTACAATAGCAATGAGGTTAGAAAAAAGCGTTAAAAGAACAGCGGTAAGGCTTATTGCAATGATGATGATAAAGTGACGGATTTTCGCCTTCCAATATTTTCTTCCCTGACCAATCCTAAAGGCAAACTCGAGCGCTCGTTCCACAATGTCAAAAACAAGGCTGCCCCACCAAAAAAGGAATGGAATCCATACGAATGCCAGATACCGTTTTTGATATACGATTTTATCAATGCTTGCGATGAGTTTATCCATCTGAATTGAAGGGAGAAGATTTTTTATTTGTGAAAAATAAATTTTTGCGGCGATATCCTCGGATAAATACCAGAAGCTTAATGCAGAAATGATCACCAATGATACGGGGATGAAGGAAATGAGCAGAAAAAAAGCCATCGCGCACGTTGTAAGTTCGCCATTGTGGTGTTCAAAATTTTGTAACGCGCGTTTCAAATCGTCGACAAAGAAGCGAAATGCCCTCGCTGTAAAGCGCACCAAAATATTTTTTAAAAAAAATAACCAACTAACCAGTTTCATTAATATTTTTTTGCGCATTCCATTATCCGAGCACTATAAGAAAAATAACTATCAACGCGCCGGTGGGGATTGTTTTTGTTAACTAAGTTTCAGAGAATACTATTACCCTTTTCAACTAATAAAGTTCTCTTGATATTCCTTTGCAATGCGACACATACGCGATGGATGGCATTGTAGGCATTGAAATTGCCCACAATGATATTATATTATTCATCGCGCATCATGAAAAGTCTAAGAATATAATACAAAAGCGTTGCTAACGCCGATGCTGCTGCAGCAACATACGTCATAGCAGCAGCCGATAAGACTTTATTAACTCCCTCTATTTCCCGTGAATTTAATATCCCATAAGAAGCGAGAACTTCTTTTGCACGTCGGGATGCATTGAATTCCACCGGCAACGTGATCACCTGAAACGCTACCACCGAGGTGAATAGAATTATCCCAAATACGAGGAGGTTGGCCATCTGTAGTAACAATCCCGCAAAGATGATAATCCACGAAAGATTTGAACCTATTGAAGCAATGGGTACCATGGTATTTCTCAACATGAGAGGTGCGTACTCTTTGGCATGCTGAAGCGCATGCCCCGTTTCGTGTGCGGCCACGCCAATTGCAGCGATGGAATTGCTGTGATATACTTCAGGAGAGAGTCGAACAATGTGGTGGCGCGGATCATAGTGATCGGAAAGGAATCCCTCTGTCTCTACCACATCGACATTCCCAAGGCCGTTTTGCCGTAGAATTAATCGAGCGACTTCGCTACCTGTGAGACCAGAATTCGAACCAACCTTGGAGTATTTGTTAAATGTTGTTTTTACTCGAATAGTCGCCCACAGCGAAAATAAGAACACCGGGGCGATGATCATTATATATAGTGGATCGATCATGAACATGATGCGTTCCTCCTGCAAAATTTTTATTGAATGTATTAATTGTATTGTTCCTCATAATCGTCATTATATCGACGATGCACATATGGATATTGTTAATTGTATTTGACATTTTGTAAATAATAAAAGTTACATGCCATAATAATTTTTTCACAAAATGGAGGCATTTTTATTTCCGCTTAGTAATTTCTTGACAGTACTGGAAATCTGCAATATATTATAAACTAACCTTTAAACCTATGATAGTTTCTAATGTGAAAAAAAATATATTAATTGTTCCAATCGCATTCCTTTTCTTTAGCTGGGTAACTGCCTTTGCACAAGACAGTGCAGACCAAACGGTAATATTTAAAAATTTTTTAGAAGGTCTTCACTCCTATAGCAAGGGATTGTTTTATAAAACTCGAAAAGAATACAAGGTTGCAATTAATTATTTTGAAAATGCGCTAAAGGGCAATGCGGAATTGCATCGAATTTATTACAATATGGCGGATTGCTATTACCGATTAGGGGACTTTGCGAAAGCGGCCAAGTATGCTTCGCTTTCAGTTGAACAGAGGCGAGATTACACCTCTGCGTATATGGTATTATACCACACAAATATGAAATTGAAAAACTATAATGGTGCATCGGAAGCCCTTCAAAAGCTTATACAAGAAAACCCTAACAATATAAAAGCACATTTCTTGCTCGGTCAGCTATATTTTTCCAAAATAAAAGATATTGAAAAAGCTGCATCATATTTTGAAAAGATTGTTACAATTTCCAAAGAGCAATCCCTCGATAAAACATATTATGAAACCTCCCTCTACTATTTAGGATACCTAAATTATAAAAAAGGTAATATTGAAAACGCTGTAGAGCATCTCAAAGAAGCATTGTCTGTTAATGAAAGAAATCGAACAGCGAGAAGATTTTTGATAGATATCCTCATGGCAAATTATTGGCTCGATGAAGCAGAAAAACAAATCAACACCTATGTCACCATTTTCCCTTGCGAAGCAAAAATGCATTCATATCTTGGAAGAATTTATTATTTGAGAAATGATATTAAAGCTGTTTTTCATCTGCGAAAGGCCGTAGAGCAAATGAATTACGATGGGCTTTTAGCGAAAGCTCTTTTGATGGAGCTTAGCAATCAGGGAGACGATGCAGAAGGTATATTGAAATTAATTACGAAAAAACATAAAGAATATATTTGTCCGCACGTTGCGCTTGCGAAGATATATGAACGTAAAAAAGATTTTCACTCTGCACTTCCCGAATACCTTACGGCCGCAGTCAAGTTCTATCATGCTGCGCTATACGATGAAGCAATTCGCATGTTTTCAAAAGTACTGTCCATCAGGGAAGGTATTGCCGAAGTATATACATATCTTGGAAAAATCTACGAAGAAAAAGGTACGCTCCCCGTTGCTCTTCTTTATTATAAAAAATCGAATGAGTTACAGGCAAACAGCAAGCTCCTTTCTCACATGGGGTATTTGTATCTTACCATTAAAAATTACTCTGAAGCGTTAAAATGCCTTGACCTCGCAATTGCGTTAGAGCCTTCCGATTCGCAGTCATATTTTTTAAAGGGGATTACCTATTCGCATGTCGGGAAATATCATAAAGCAGAATCGAATTTACGCAAAGCAGTGAACTTAAAAGAAGACGATTTGTATTTTTATTATCTTGCAAACGTGCAGGAAAAACTGCACAAAATTAAAGATACCATTAAGTCGCTGAAACGTGCAATTGAACTCAATCCGAACAATTCCCGCGCGTATAATTATCTTGGCTATTTGTATGCGGAACGAAACATGAAGCTCGATGAATCTGTAAAACTGATACAACGAGCTCTGGAATTGGAACCTGAAAATGGAGCATATTTGGATTCTCTCGGGTGGGCATATTTTCGCCAAAGAAAATATAAAGAGGCGCTTGAATTGCTGCATCGAGCAGAAAAAAATCTCGAAAAAGAAGGTATTCCCGATCCAGTGGTATACGACCACATAGGCGATGTATATAAAAAACTTGGAAAAATTTCTGAGGCAATAAAGTATTGGGAAAAAGCATATAAAATAAATAAAACGGTTGAAATAAAACGGAAATTAGAACGCCATGTCCGAAAATGAGTATTCATGATAATTTCATGCACATTTTTATTATTCATAAGTATACTTGGTGAAGATTTGACGAAGGAGATCATAGTGATAAAAAGAAGTGTGGCGCTTATTGTCGGTGCTCTTGTTATTGGATGCAGTGCTGTTCGAGAAGGTGAAATAAAAAAGATTGCCTCCCAACAAACGCATAAAAAAAACGATGCGCTGTTATTGAATATAAAGCAACAAAATGACCAAATGCCAAAAGTTTATAGGGCACAGTTCGTCATCGATGGTGTATTCCCAAAGAAAAAAAAGTTCAAAGCGATGGGTACAATTGCATGCGATATCGATGCGGGACTAATGAAAATAACATTTGTTGATAGCGTTTTTAAAAGCACGATTGCTCTTGTGGTGCAGGAAAAAGAAAAAATAAAAATTTTTATGCCTGCGGAAAAAACGCTATTCGAGGACGATATACGTTTTATTAATGTAAAAAACTATATTGATGTAAATCTCAATGTTAAAATTCTCTCTGAAGTGATCCGCTGGCGAGTACCCTTTATTGATAATTTTATTATTGCAAGCGCTGTATTTCCAAATACAGGAAAAACAAAGTTTCAAGATGAAAAATTCATCGTGTTAGAAAATGATTTGTTTTTCGAAACGATTTCCTTAACCAATGGCATTGCAAATAGAATAATGATTACGGATAAAAACAATAAAGAAAAAATCGAATTTTATTTCGAAAATCTGCAAAAAAAAGAAGGTGCGCTATACTTTGATACCATACGGTACGTCTCACCTCACAGAGGTGAAAGGATGGTTGCGCGATTTTTCGATGTTGCAACAAATGTACAATTTTTACCACAGAAAGAATTTTCTTTTAATATCCCAAAAAATGTAAAAGTGATAAAGGTGAATTAAACAATTTGTATGATTGCAGAGCAGTTAAATAAAAGCAATATTCTTATAAATCCAAAGTCAAAAAACAGATGGGAACTGATAAGCGAGATGCTCAATTCCTTAGTAAAGAATGCATCGCTAAAAAAGGAAGATGTAGATGCAGTGCAGAAAGCGCTTTTTGAACGCGAGAAATCGATGAGCACCGGCATTGGTAAAGGAGTTGCTATCCCTCATTGTACAACGGATAAAGTGGATCGCGTTATCCTTGCACTTGCAATATGCAAAAATGGCATTGATTTTGATGCCATCGATGGGCTGCCTGTGAACATTGCAGTTTTGTTGTTGGTACCTCAGAATAAATTGTCACAACACATTAAAACCCTTGCAAATATTGCAAAATTAATGAACAATGAAACTTTACGCGAAAGATTAATAAAAACCAAAAATGCAGAAACAATCATAAATCTCATCAAAGAAGCTGAAGAATCAGTGAAACGATGAGCGAAAAGTTTGAAAATCTTTCCAGACTTGTCGATGCCAGAAAAACGGGCGAAGACGATTTCGAAAAGACGCTTCGTCCCAAAAGGCTTTCTGAATTTATTGGCCAACGGAAAATCGTCGAGAATCTTGCCGTTTTTATTGAATCCTCCAAGCTTCAAAAAAAACCCCTTGATCATGTGTTGTTAGCTGGTCCCCCTGGTCTTGGAAAAACCACGCTTGCCTACATAATTGCAAATGAGCTTGGCGTAAACTTGAAAGTAACCTCTGCCCCGGTAATCGAAAAGACAGGAGATTTGGCATCGATTCTCACTGCACTGGAAGAAAACGATGTTCTTTTCATTGATGAAATTCATCGCCTTTCGCCTGCTGTTGAAGAAATCCTATATCCCGCAATGGAAGACCGCGCGATTGATATCATCATTGGGCAAGGGATGGCTGCGAAATCCATTCGCATACACTTGGCGCCGTTTACTCTTATTGGCGCAACGACGCGAACTGGACTTTTAACAGGCGCATTGCGCGATCGGTTTGGAATTCCCCTCCGGTTGAATTATTATGAAATAGAAGATTTAAAAGAAATTGCGTTGAGGACTGCAAAAATACTTAATATCGAAATTACACTCGATGCAGCAGAAGAAATTGCGCGCCGTTCGCGAAGGACACCGCGCATCATCAACAGGCTCATCAAGCGCGTGACTGACTTCGCAGTGGTACAAGGTGAAAAAAAGATTAATCTTGAGATTGCGCGTTTTGCTCTTGGAAAATTGGACATCGATAATCTTGGGTTGGATGAGATGGACAGAACAATCCTTTCTGCAATTATTTCGAAGTACAATGGCGGACCTGTTGGAGTAAAAACGATTGCGATATCGGTGGGAGAAGAAATCGATACGCTTGAAGATTTCTATGAACCATTTTTAGTACAAGCAGGGCTTTTGAAACGAACATCCCGTGGCAGAGTTGCAACTCGACTGGCATACGAACATCTAGGATTTCAATATACCCCGACATTTGAAACAGAAGGAATTCGCGATCTGTTTGATCAGGAAGAATAGAAAGTTACTTTCGCTTGAGATTTCTTGTGATCGTTTTTTCGATAAGAGCAGGTACATTATCTCCTTTAATGAGCTTGCCATTGATGACTACTGCGGGGAGATCTTTGATATTAAAATAGTTTTTTATTATCGATACGATTTTTAAGTCAATTTCAGCGGGAATTGAAAAAAGCCACAATTCATCGCCATATTGTTTATTTAGTTTATTAAGTATATTCGCGTATGGAGCGCATTCGTTACAATCGTATGGATAAAAATACAAAACATAATTTCTTTTATTCGCACATAGCTTATTGTATTTCAGAAGTCGAAGCCATAGCTCAATGTTCAAATATACCCATTCGCGTTGGATGAGCTTAAATTTTTCGAGATTGTGTTCTTCTTCGTAAACTCGTTCTATGTTTTTCCCTGTGTGATATACTTTGTTGGAAAGCCCTTGCATGTATGTTTCGAACGTTTTGCAAATGCTCACGTCAGTTGCGAATTGGTCCGAAAACGCTAGAAAAAGCTTTTCTTCATTAATCTCGTTCCTCAGATGGCCAATTCCCTCATCCAACATGTGAACGCGCTTGTTGTAAATCATCTGAGCAAACAAAAGAGAAAAAAACATGATGCTAAACGTAATGGCAAGGCCTTTGTATATTAAATTCTTTTTCGAAGAACTATCTGACATTCGTTACCGCCAACGCAAACTGTATTTGGTCGTCTGAAGTATGAACGCAGAAATCCAAAAGAATAGCAAAACGGGATTGTAAATGAATGGCGTGGCAATAAGTGCAATGAAGTACTTCCAGTTAAATCGTTCTCTGCTTTCAAAAAATCCAAACCCGTTTACGAGGAAGAAAATTATAAAGACCGCAAGCATTAGGAGAAGATGATAAGGAGTAGTAAACGAGGAACCATTTATAAATGATTCAAAAGAACTGGCAAGATCAGGAATTTGCCCATAGTACAACATCCAGAAAAGCGCCATTAGGTGATCCCATATCATGCTTGCCGTTTTCGTCACAAGGTAAAGGACAATGACCCCGATCATTGCAATCATTAAAGTAGAAGTAGGAAAAACAAAAATGCTGAACATGCCATAACGGGAATCGAGCATCATATCGCGATGCATCCAGAAATTGATAAGAGTTCCCCTATTCCACCGCATTCGCTGCCAAAAAAGCTTTTTCCATGTTGTCATCACAGAGGTGTACACTTTCGCATCTCGAGAACCGCGTATTTTGTATCCCGCTTTGCGAATTCGAAATGTTATTTCCATATCTTCTGTGGGAGTTTTATGAGCGGGGAGAAAACCACCTATTTGCATCATCACATCTTTCCGATAAAGGCTCAAAGGCCCACGAGTAATGAATACGGCATCGAGAGCGTCGATTGCCATAAGGATAAAATTGGAATAGATGTATTCGATATGCTGGAACCATTCAACCCAGCTTTTTGGGTTGTTCACAACCAGTTTGGTAGTCACGGCACCAACTTTTGGATCTTGAAATTCTTTTACCACATGGTTAAGAGCTGAGGGTTCAGGATATGAATCTGCATCAACGCATCCCACCAATTCGTACTTTGCTAACTTGAAACCTTGATTTAAACTTTCGCTTTTCCCTCTCTCGCCATCTTTCATGTATAATCGAATGAATTCATATTTTTTTGTGTATTCTTCCACTATTGCGTAACTATTGTCGGTCGAAAAATCGTCGATGACTATGATCTCCATTTGACCTTTATATTCATTTTTCATCCGAATGAGAGAATCAAGTGTAGCGGCAATTGTTTTCGCTTCGTTCCACATAGGGACAACTATTGATACACCAGGATAGGTGCCGGTGCTTAGTTTTTCGGTTTCTTTACGCTCTTGATATGCGAGCAAGTATACTGTGGAACAAAAAATTACCACAAACGAAGAAAAGAGAAAGATGAAATCAAAATACATACTCAATCCCCTTATTATAAGCAAAAATACGAAATAAATCTCATATCGTAAAGAAATTATTTGGCTTTTTCTCCAGATTTTCTGAACTCGTCGGATGTAGTTAAAAAAGCTCTTTTTTTGTCAAGCATTAAATGTTGCCCTTCAAACGTGAACCAGCGATTCGCAGTGACAAATTCTAATTGCAGTTGACTGGTAACCAATCAAAATTGTACATGAACACACAAAAAAGGAGAAAACTATGCTAAGCACAATTTCCATATCCTCACGACAACGCACAGAACTCATCGACATCACCTCTGAAGTTCAAAAAGCTGTGAACAATTCGCAAATCCTCGATGGCATTTGCGTCATCTATACGCCACACACCACCGCAGGCATAACGATTAACGAAAATGCCGACCCCGACGTGCGGCGGGACATCATTGCTGGACTATTACATCTCAACTTTGAAAAAGTCGATTTCTCACACATGGAGGGGAATTCACCTGCCCATGTAAAATCTTCACTCATCGGTTGTAGCGAAACCATAATCGTAGAAAATGGAAAACTGCTTTTGGGAACATGGCAGGGAATATACTTTTGCGAATTCGATGGCCCTCGCCAAAGGAAAGTTCTCGTTAAAATACTCAAAGGATAACAGAAGTCGATTTTTTCGACCTTATTTGCAATAGTTTGCGCAATCGGGTCTGTGTCTCACTTTAACATATTCACATACTCGATGACAATATCCTTTGTAAACAACTCAACGCCTTCGTGCGTTTTCTCATGTTTGAGCATATCGCAAATGACAGAAAATGGCAACGTGGCAATGTGAGCGCCGACCAATGCGGCTTCCCTTGCCTGTCGAGGATTCCTTATCGAAGCAGCAATGACTTCGGTATCGAACTCGTAGATTTCTAAAATTTCAACGCATTGGCGAACCAAATCGATTCCCGAAATTATCCCATTGTCCTCCAGCAGTTCATTATTATGGACAAAACCGTCAGCGGGATAGTAATCGGATTTGTCAAATTTTATCCCTGCTCTTTTGCGGAGTAAATCGTCAACGCGACCAGCAAATGGGCTTACGTATGCTGCTCCTGCTTTCGCTGCCAGAAGCGCTTGCTCTGGAGTAAAAATCAATGTGCAATTGACTGGAATGCCCTCATCGGAAAGCACACTCACCGCTTTCAATCCATCAAAATGCGTTGTATCTCCATCTTTCAACGCAGGATTTATGGGAATCTTAATATTTACATTGCGCGCAATATGATTAAACATTTCAAAAAGCCGTTTACCTTGCGCAATCATGCCTTCTGCGGTAAGTTCAGTTACCTCAAGGCTTACAGGGCTTCCTTGGGAAGCTTGTAAAAGTTGCGAAATGTATTCTTTAATATCTAATTTTTCACCCGCAGCTTTTCTTTTATCAACAGCCTTTTTTAACAGGGAAGGATTCGTTGTAACGCCATCGCACACACCCCATGCGAAAGCCTGCCGTATTTCATCGAGATCTGCGCTATCGATAAATATTTTCATCATCTCCTCCACATAACATATAAATCTAAATTACCGTAAATACCCGAGCACTGCGCTGTCAATTATTAAAATATACTGAAATACATGAGAACTCTCAAAACGCTTGACATTTGCATTTTTAATCGTACAATACCACATAAGGATCATGCAATGAAACGTCTCGCGATAATCTTCCTGGGCCTTTCTTTTTTTACATGTCGTACTGCTCCCCGTTCGTTAACTCCACTAGAAGAAGTAACCGCCCCACACAAACCCCCTATCTTTCGCTACATTGCACCCAAAAATGGCATCACGGTGGTAAACGATCCCTTGGAGGAAAGCACACCAATTGCACGATTACCACAAAATACCAAAGTGAGAGTAATTGAGGAAAAAGAAATTCAATCGCAAACAAATATCAAAAAATTGTGGACACACATTGCGTTCGACAAAAACGGAATACCCCTCACCGGATGGGTTGCAAGCGAATTGCTTTCAACGCAAGAAATAATCGTTTCAAAAGAAAAAATAGAAACTACTTCCTTTTATCTCGATAAATCACAGGGCCCTATTGTCCCCGTTCGGGGTCACTTTATTCTTGCAGAATGCATATACAGTAGCAGTTTTGGCTCAACACCTTATCATTTTTTGGGATCACAAAAACAATCATTTATTTTTCACGAAGACTCCTCATGCACGTTCGAGATAAATAATTGTACAGGCATCACTATTGAAGAAGGAAATTTTGTGCAACACGAACGAATAATTCGCGTGAAAATGGCAGAAACGACTATTATTTTAGAACTAATTAATCCCTCGACATTAAAAATTACCGAGGGATCTGACTTCCTCACCTGCCAAGTATGCCGCGAAGCATATCTATCGCGGAAGGTCGAGTAAGTATCTCATTCCAATGCAATGATCAAACATTACCGCAACGATTGCATTTGCGAAATCCACCCGCTGCGGCTATTTCTCCATGTGCTCGCCTGAGCGGAATACAGTATATTGCTTTCGCATTCAATTACCAGAGTCGCAAGATCTCGCAGCGATTGAGCATTCCGCACGCGTTGAACCCAGGAGTTTCGCGAGTTGCTCAACCAATTCGAATTTTGTGCAGTTGTTAAAATATTCCTTTCGAACTCGAGCACCAAATCTTTCATACGGTGGAAATTGTTGCTTGAACCGGCACTCCGAACCTCACTGAGCCATGATGACCTTCTGTTTCGCCACTCGGAAGATTGTGCTGAAAAATTTACGCTCGTTTCGAGCTGAATGAGAAGCTCTGCGAACGAAGAGAGGCCCCCTGCGCTGCCACCCATATATTGGGGAGCTTGCGTAATAGCTTCTGACACCGAAAGCCTATAGTTTCCAAGTATGTTTTGATTATACGCGCGCACAACAACGGTATACACTCCAGGCGCCAGCCCCGTTACAATTTTTGCATTCAAACTTCCCCCGCTATCGTCATCTTGGGCAATCATTTGACCAGCATTATTGTACAATTCAAGATATGGATCGAATGACGAGTCTGTTTTATCGGCACGAATTTCCACCGTTTTCGGCGTATGGATGTTAAGCGTATAATTATCCCTTCCACCCGCTTGCGTGATTGCCCCATTTACTGCTGCACCCACGGCAATAGAACCACCACCAGGAACGCTGGAAGGCGTCGAAATGCCAGGAGTAACTTTCCTCGTTGGTGTTGTGCGTGGCACTTCCCCCATTCCCATCGCGATAGGAGCAGCAAGATTCGCACGTACATACGACAGCACATCGCCAGTGTTTACGGAAATGATGCGCATGTTAATATTCTTTTCGCCTGAAACAATTGGTACCAAAATGAGCTTTGCACCAGAAAGTTTGCCAATCTTCGATCGCTGTTCTTCATCGACCAATCCCGATTCCGAAAATGTCCACTCCTTCGTGATCTGTTCAATAAGGCTCCGTTCTACTATTTGAAAACGTTTATCTTCGAAAACCACATCCATAATTTCATCATCGAATGCTTCTAACTCTGGATTTTTTTGCTGGGATTTTGTCATAAAAGGAATAATAGCTATCTTTTGATTTGTTTCCCCTCTATATTTTTGCAATAGCTCTTTTGCATTTCGCCGAACAATTTCGCGATTGGTTGCACAACTTGCAACTACCAAAGTTGCAATCAATAAAACAATTTTTCTTGAAATTTTCATATGATTACCTCTTACTCAATATGATATGGTACAGGGCCATTCACAACCCTCCCCATGTGCAACGATAAACAAGAGTGACTTATATAATTAGTTTTGTAATAAAATCAACCATTTTTATAATGGAAAAAATCTTTTTATGATGATTATTTTTTGATAAATCTTGCACGTGCGATAAAGCGATGCTTCTTAAAAATACTAACGCCATTTTTGTTATTTTTCTTCCACGGGAAAATGACAACTGCAATATCCACATTTCGCACTCATTACGCATAAAGTGATTTGACAAAAATGAAAGTGAGAGTAAAATTTGAAGCAAGTATTTCAAACTTTAAAAAATTCTGAAGCGCACTTTTAAAATGTATTTGAATCATTAACATACAGCTATTATAATTGTAAACCTTATTGCTATTTGGCATGATGATAAAGTGACAAGGACCCTGATTCAAATTGAGCACATTAAAATTATTTTTATCAAAAATCACCACAAAAGGTAGTGCATTATGGAAATTACGTTTGAAATAATAAAAATTTCTCCTCGAGCTACCGAAACAATAGATTACAATCTTCTCATCATTAAAACAGACCTCAAAAAAAAAGTAGATATCGAAAATGCCAACGACCTTTGGATTTTTCTTAAAACGATGGCAGAAGGAGGTGCTAAGAAATTTATTATCGACATGAAAAACTTGGAATACATCGACAGTTCTGGGATAGGCGTTATTATAAACTCTGCAAAACTCGTGCGCCCAAAAAAAGGCGATGTGGTTTTAATAAATGTATCGCAATCAATAAAAGATATTTTTAAAGTCATCAACTTGCAGGAATTCATTAAAATTTTTAATCTCGAAGCGGAAGCAATTAATTTTTTCCGTTATCTTTAGGAGGCTTGACATAATGAAAAAAATAAACTTTATTTTCATTTTATTCGCTGTTATTCTATTAAATTGCTTTCCAAAAGAAGGCGAACGAATTCCCGCAAAAATTGCATTTGTTTCTGGCACAGTCTTGCTTAATGGCAAAGATGCACAACCTAATGATTTTATTAAATTTGGCGATGTCATTGAAACAAAAGCGCGATCTTCATGCACAATTATTATCGATTCGCAGAACATCATTGCGATGAAAGAAGATAGCGCCATAGTGTATCACATAAAAAAGGGCGATGCAATGATCGATTTAAAATCTGGCTTTTTATCTGCGATCATCAAAAACAAAAAAAACATCCAATCATTTCGCATCAAAACTCCAACGGTAACTGCAAGCATACGCGGTTCTGCCCTGTTTATTGGAACAGAATCGCCAACTTCAGTTTATACGTGCCTTTGTAATGGGGTTATTCACTACCATGTTCAAGGGCGATTGAAATCGGAACGACATACGGCAGCGCATCATAAAGCAATTGTATATCGCGAAAAATTGGGCATGGTGTTCGACGAACCCGACGCAATCAAATATCATACCGATGAGGATGTGGAAAATCTCGCAAAATTAATTAATGTATACATTGACTGGACAAAAATATCAGAATAGTACAATAATTTAATTTTGAAACTGTTATGCTATTTACTCACATTATTGATGACGCGGCATGTGAAAATTTATAATATTTTTTGAATATACTACCAATGCGCTACGCACTCATTTTAGCTGGTGGGGTGGGAAGACGAATGCAAAGCTCGCTTCCCAAACAATTTTTGCGAATTGCGGGCATTCCCCTAATTGGCTGGTCACTGCGCACCTTCCAACAAATGGATGAAATTGATGGAATAGTAATAACCTGTGGCAAAGAATATTTCCCGCTCATAAAAGATGTAAGTGTCGAATATTCTATTTCAAAACTTCTCGCATGCGCGGAATCGGGGAACACACGACAGCTTTCATGCAAAAATGCGCTTGAAGCGATTCCATATCGCGATACTGATATTGTACTCATCCACGATGCCGCGCGCCCTTTTGTATCACAAGAGATTGTGCGCGCATGCATTCTCGCAGCAGAACAATTTGGCGCCGCAAGCACCTATGTCCCAATTAACGACACCATTGCCGAAGTGCACAATGATTTTGTCCAAAAAACTGTACCGAGGGAATCACTCCGCGCCGCACAAACTCCTCAATGCTTTCGCTATTCAATAATACGCGCAGCCCACGCACGCGCACAAGAACTCCACGTTTTTGATGCAACAGATGACGTGAGCCTTCTCCTTTTAAACGGGGGCATTGTTAGAGCAGTTGATGGCGATTCTTACAACATTAAAATAACAACCCCCGAAGATTTCGCACTGGCAGAAATAATTGCAACAAAAATAATGAGAAAATAAAAAATACAATGTTTTTAGTTCTTATAAAAACTGTACCGCCAAGAGGTTTTATAAAAAAATATTTTTTTCAAAAAAATAATAAAATTTTTATATTTTTTTCTTGATTTTTGAAACGCTGCGATATAGTATATAAATATATAATAAAATTCTAAAATACGGAGCGTATCTATGGACTCGCAGCAAGAAATTTCCAAACTCCAAGCTCAATTAAACGAGCTTCGCGGCTCAACAAAGAACAAACTTTCAATGGTCGTTTTCAGTGGCGATTTAGACAAACTTCTTGCCTCATTTATCATCGCAACGGGAGCGGTTGCCATGGGAATGGAAGCTGTAATGTTTTTCACATTTTGGGCAACTCCTGCTCTTCGCGATAAAAAGAAAAAAGCAAAAGGGAAAAATCTTTTTGGAAAAATGTTTGGTTTCATGCTTCCAAAAGGACCGACGAAAGTAAAGCTTTCGAAAATGAATATGGGCGGAATGGGAACTGCGATGCTAAAATACCTCATGAAGAAAAAAAATGTACAATCGCTTGATGAAATGATTGCTCTTGCTGCCGAACTTGGAGTAAAAATATACGTGTGCGAAATGTCAATGGACTTAATGGGATTTAAACCCGAAGAAATGATTTCGTATCCAGACCTTGAATTTGTTGGCGTTGCAAAATTTTTAGAGGAAGCGGGCTCAAGTAAGATTCAGCTTTTTATATGAAATCATTGAACTCAAGAATCATCGAATATTCATGTGGTTACCAAATCATAACAATTGCGTTTCAGCAGTAGTAACATATTTTTTTGAACGAAAAATTAAATTTTAATAATTACAGGAGTTTACCATGGCAGAAGACATTAAAGCAGATGTAACGATGGATTTGAAAGGATTAAAGTGTCCTCTTCCCGTTGTGAAGGTAAGCCAACAGATTAAAAAGATGCAAATTGGACAAATATTGATGGCCGAAACCACTGACCCAGGCGCACATGCCGATTTCCCTGCATGGGCAAAAACAAGCGGCAATGAAATTTTAAGAATTGACAAAGATGGGGACGTATCAAAATTTTATATTAAAAAATTGAAATAATAAAACCATTTTTGCCCCGGGAGCAACAATTTGCATAATTTTGAAAATGCGATATTTCTCACGCAAAGAATGCGAACAATCTTTTATTGAGTTCATGTACCGTTTTCGCAACGTTCACGTGGTGCACGAGAACCGAACAGTTTATTTTTTAAAGAGGTCAGAGTATGTGGGATAAAATTTATTACTTAATCATGATCCCCATGGTTTACATTGCTTTCGCGACATTCATCGGTGGGTTAATCATTAAATTTATAATCGTGTTTCGTTCAAAAAAATTAACGGGTTCGTATGCCATTTATCCAAAAAGCAAATATCCTCTTGCGGCAGCAATTGGGGAATCGGTGATTGTTCCCACTGCTTTCAAAAAACAAAAACTTTTTTGGCTGATGATTATTGCCTTTCACATCGCTTTTTTTCTTTTGTTCATCGGCCATTTGGAACTCATTCGAGAATTTAAAATACTTCAAATTATCCCACATGATGTTTTCCTCGGCGGCGGGATTGTAGGAATTGTCCTCATCGTTTCCGTATTGTATTTTCTCTTTCGCAGATTCAAATCGCCATGGAGAGAGATCTCAGTTCCCGAAGATTACGTGCTTCTTATACTCCTTTTTCTCACTTTCATATTCGGAAGCCACATGAGCCTTGCCTCACGATACGGCATTGCAGGGTTCGACATTTCCGTTGAAGCATATCGGCAATACCTCAGTAGCCTATTCACCACATCGCCTGCAATATCTCAGGGTATTCTCGCATCCCCTCATTACGTTCTTGTGGTGTTACACATCTTTTTTGCAAATCTTTTCCTCATGGTGTTCCCTTTTAGCAAAATGATTCACTCGGTTTTTATCTTCATTGCACAATTCATTAAAAGGAAATAAGCTATGGATCCACAAAAGAGAGCTGCTCTCATTGGGAGAATTAAAACAAGCCTTTCGCGGCAACTGCGATATTACCTCGACCTTTGCACGCGATGCGGCTTATGCTACGATACCTGCCATGTGTATTACGGCATCCCCAAAAAGGAATATTCCCCGGTTGGGCGAGCAGAGATTGTGCGTCGGATTTACAAAAAATACTTTCGACCCAGCGGTTGGCTATTCCCATTTTGGGGCGATTCCAAAGAAATTACTGAAACGACAATTGAAGAGCTTTCCGACGCGGCATTTTCCTGTACTGGGTGCCGCCGTTGTATGATGTACTGCCCTTTTGCTATCGATACCCCTGTGGTGCTTTCGATTGCAAAGGCAATGCTCATTGAATACGGCGCTGCGCCAGAAGAATTAACGATACTTGCCGACGGTGCAGTGGAAAAAGGTGAAAGCATCGCCGAATTCAAAGAAGGATATCGTCACGTCATTGGTGATTTAGAAAAAGAAGTTGCGACGCGTATCAACGCTTCATCACCAGAAGGGCTCATTCCGCTTGAAAAAAAAGGCGCCGAAATTCTCTTTGTTGGCCTGGCTGGCGCCCATTCAATCGTGAATCCTGCAATTATTTTTAATAAAGCGAAAGTCCAGTGGACTCTTTCGTGGTTTGAGGCAGTCAATTTTGGAGCCTTTTTGGGTGATCCAATAAAAACGCAGCGCATTGCACAACGAATAATCAACGAAGCAATTGAACTTGGCGTGAAGGAAGTAGTAATTGTCGAATGCGGTACCGCATATCGCATTCCCAAATATTTATTAGGACCCTTGCCTTTCAAAGTCTCATCAATCATTGAGGTCATCCATCGGTATATTCAAAATGGAAATATTAAAATAAAAGAAAAAGCGATCCAAGAAGCTGTCACCTATCACGATCCATGCCAGCTCGGAAGAAATGGCGGAATATACGAACAACCGCGCGAAATACTCCAGCTGCTTTGTACCGACTACCGCGAAATGTCACCAAATCGCGCTTATAACTGGTGTTGCGGTGGCGGCGGGGGACTCGTTGCGCTTGATAACGAACAGTTTCGCATCCAAAGCGGAAAAGCCAAACGCGATCAGATCACTGCAACGGGGGCAAGGATTGTGGTATCTGCATGTGAAAATTGCATTTTTCAGCTCGAGACGATCAAAACGGGATACGGTTTAGATATCGAAGTGAAATCGCTTACGGAACTTGTGGCAGAACACCTCGTTTAACGAACTTTTAGAAATTTTTCATGAAAATACGCGATTAACAGTAAAGTTACCACTCCTGAAAAGCTTACGAATCTTTTTACTTATCCAAAAATTCAGCGATCGCCTTTGCAATCTCTGGCGTGCGCAAATACCCATACAGCTTATGGTGGTTCCGTTTTCTTCGATATTGGTAATCGTTCTCAACAATAACATCGATGGGACCAACACCTCGTGAATTTACCGCGTAATCATCTGCAAGATCATAGTTTATTGCGATCGGATCGCTAAGATCTGAAAAATTGAGCCACTTTCTTCTAATACTTTCTGGTGTGGGCGTTTTTCCCCCTTTATTGAATTCCAACCCTCGCTCATCGAATATCTTTTTCATAATTAAGGGAAGACCCAATGGTGAACCAATGGTGATAAAAGTATCAATCGCGACATCATTTATAAGTGAGAGTACATCATATGCAACAATTGATCCCATTGAATGTGCGATGAGCATTATTTTTTGCCTACGATGCTTTCGCAAAACGATCCTAAGCCTATTTCGAATTTCTTCCTTCGCAATTTTAGAAGAATGAGCAGGCACAGGACAGTTTTTATGATAATAAATATCTAAATCTCGAAAAAGTTTTTGAACAATGAAATCCGAAATCTTTTCAACTGCGGTTCTTTTTTTCTCATCGAAAAAAACATCATCGAGATGCTTTTCTAAAAAATCTAAGAACTTCTGTTGAAGTTCTTTCTTTTTTTTACGAAGACCTGTTTCCATTTTCTGGTTTGCATTATCAATTTTTTCTGATGGCACATACGGGTCATCAAGAAATGAAGGATCGGTTTCATCGACTACGAGCGGATCTTGTGGCCTTTCGTAAAATAAATCAGCCCAATACACCAATTCAAATGCAAATCGCTTCCGCCTCTCCCCGATTCTCTCCAAGCCTTCTTTTATGGAACATATACACCAATTTTTTAAAATCTCTCGTGCAGGTTTATTTTCTAGCCCATGGATGAGTATTATTATTTTGCGACTAAAAAGGTTTCTGATTTTCTCAAATAAATTCATAATTCCTTTCATTAAGATATACGAAAGGTATACAAAATTGACAACAAAACATTTCATTGTTGTCAACTCAAATTAGTAAAATAACTTAGGGCATGGCTCTGACCCTCTTTAAAAATAACCAGTTATATTTATCTATACATACCAACTGGACGGTATTTAAATTTTCATTAGTATATTAAAAATTTTTTTGTGCAATTTTAGATTTATCAATTTTTGACATGACAAATTATATTACATTCTATACTTTGACTGTATCGATTTATATGCAACAAAGCGCAGACATGCGCTTAACAATACCCCCGCTTATGTGACCTTCCAAAAGGAAGGTCTTTTTTTTTACTATTATCGAAAGGCCATCTATTTGTTTTCTGCGAATTATCACTGTTCATCCCATAATATAAGATGGCACATCCCACTGAGATATGCTTCATATTATATGGATAAAAAGTTTTTTAATAATCTCATTCGCTCAATAAAATACACATCCAATTTAAAACTCAATCCAGTAGAATTGACGATAGTTTAGTCGATAACACCTTTGTGCGTTCATGCTTAGCATTTTCCAGGAAACTGTAGTTGCAAAAAAATAACGCGTGTGGAATGATAATCCGCACGCATTTGGAAACGCTTATTTTGCCAATGCAACAGCTAAATGGTACAGCGAAAATAATTATCAGCGCCAGCAGGCGTACCGACATTTCTGCTTTTTATTCTGAGTGGTTTTTTCACCGATTGAAAGAGGGGTCTGCGATTGTAACAAACCCCTTTAATCCTACCAAAAAAAGGGTAATTTCACTACACCCTCACGCGGTAGCGTGCATCGTATTTTGGACGAGAAATCCAGCACCCCTTCTTGAAAAAATTTCACTTTTGGATTCCTATCCATATTATTTTTTAATCACCATAAACAGTTACGGCAAATCGTTAGAGCCACATGTGCCAGCTGCAGAAGAAATTACACCTACAATAGCTCGCATTGCTTCTCTCATTGGCTCTGAAAGAATTATTTGGCGGTATGATCCTATTCTCCTTACAGATGAAATAGATAAGAATTATCATTACCGCAATTTTGAAAAAATCGCCACCATGATGTGCGGATTAACTCATCGGTGCATCATAAGTTTTTTTCAAAACTATAAAAAATCCATGCAAAATCTCCTCCCACTTAATCCCCATACCCTCTCGAAAGAAACAAAACTTGAAATTATTTCCCATCTCGTTCAAATCGCCTCCAAAAGAGGGATTGCGTTGCAATGGTGCGCACCCGACGAAGACATCACCGCAAGCGATTGCAATCGCGCAGGGATACATTTGGGCGGATGTATTGATGGAGTTCTCGTAGAAAAATTATCGGGGATTGGAAACTGGAAAAAAGATAGCGGTCAACGCCGCACATGCCTCTGTGCTCAAAGCATAGACATTGGTGCATACAACACTTGCGTTCATGGATGTCGCTATTGTTACGCAACTACCAACCACTCCACCGCGCAGCGCTTTTTTCAGAACTTCAATTATATGTCATCGATGTTGGACATGCGTTAATTTTCTCCTTTTTCGTTTACATCGTTAAAATCGAAAAATCTTCCAATGTAAAAAATTTTCCAGAAGAGGGAATCGGACTGGCTTGAATCCAACCTTCCACCAATTAACATTATCGCACTTGGGAGTAAAAGGAGCGCTCCAATTGTGGTGGCAATCATTGTGTTCGCAATCAAAAGGCCTGTATAAATCAGAGGGATAAAATTCGAAACGGTAAGGACAGAAAAACCAAAAATAAGTGCCAAAGAGGTATATATGATTGCTGTTCCTGCGATCCCAAGCGTTTTTTTGATAGTTTCATCAACGCCAAACCCTTTCTTCCGAAAATGGCGATAGGTATTCAGAAAGTGGATGGTATCGTCAATTCCAATTCCAATCGTTACTGCTGCAATGATCGACGTTGCCGCATCAAGAGCAATTCCCGTCCAACCCATAATTCCAAAATTAAGGATTACCGCCGTGCTCATGGGAATGAGCGCTACACATCCCGCTTTCCACGATTTAAAAAGTCCCACAACGATGAGAAATACCACCACAAGCGAAAGCGCCAAGCTCGACATTTGCCCTGAAATTTGATAATCTGCCATCCTTACCATTACCGCAGGTTCACCAGTAATGCGATACGAATATGGTTTTGGAAGATTATTTTTCAAATGTTCGTCGATTTTTGCTTGAATGCGCTTTATATCGCTGGCAGCAATTAATTCCCCCCTCGGGTGATGTATCTTTGCAAAAATGAGGGCGGTACGATATTGCTGATCGAGGTACGGTTCAAAATCGTCATAGCGCCCGTCAAAGTTATCGTCATCGCCTCCATAAATTTCAAGATAATCAACAATTTCCGTTTTTTTGTCGGGTATTCGCCAATACGAACGGTCATCGTTATTCATTGCCATGTGCATTGTCTTTACCACATCGGTAAACGCATCAGTTCGCGAGATGCACAGATCGCTATTTTGCGGTGATGTAAGCCAGCTGCGAAACTCATCGATGGCTTGCAAAAATTTTGGTTCTTTTATTCCATCTACCTCTCCCGAATCGATCAATATGCTAAATCCCGATGTACCGCCATATCGATGTCCAATGCGCAATACGCTCTGACGAACATAATCGCTCTCTTTAAAATAACTCAAAAAATTAGTATCCACTTTCATCTGAAACGCACCAGCGAGTGCAACCGCAATGATAATTCCCAACACCGCAAGAACGCGCTTGTAATGGTTCACCGCCAGTTTCATTACGAGCAGTATAAAAGGAGCAAGCCAATTTTTCACAATTTCAGTCCCGCCATTGGAATGTTTTTTTATCGCAATAGGTTGCTTGTGTGGCAACATCATCAACATCGCGGGTATCATCGTCGTTGAGATGAATACCGCAAACGCTACTCCAATCGCAGAAAAAATGCCCCAATCGCGAATGCCCGTTACCTGATTCGTCGCAAGCGAGGCAAACCCAACAAAGGTCGTAAACCCTGCCAGCAACACCGTAATGGCAATATGGCTCATTGTAAGCGTTAATCCTTTCTTTTTTCCCAAAGAGAGGATTGAACTCAAATCGATATAGTACTGATTGAGAATGTGTATGGAATACGAACTTCCTACCGATACCATAAGTGCGGGGAGCGAGGTGCCAACTACCGTAATATTTACCCCCAAATGCCCCATAAGACCCATAATCCAAATATCGGTAATAATGAGCGTAGCCATTGGCAAAAGCATTCCGCGAATCGTCCGAAAGTTGAGATAAAACACCACAAGCA
>JAOAAF010000029.1:0-4543 GCA_026419015.1 Spirochaetota bacterium | reverse complement strand
AAGCTTAACAAATCGCGCTTCATATAATCACTCATGAAAATATTGGTGATGGGAATTCCCTGTGGGGCAATCTCTATCGCAGTGTAACTTTTCGCAATGCGCCAAATTTCACGCGAAATTTCATCGTCCTTTTTTATGTTTTTAAATCGTACAATTGCTGCAAACCCAATTACCTCTCCAGTTTCCTTATCCTTTGCAAACAGCGCACCCTCGAATGCAGGATTTTTAAAAAGTTGCAATTTGTAATTTTTAAAATCCGTTGGCGTTTTTGGAATTATCCTTTTCCCGTTTTTATCCTTCGGTACAAGATGAACCAGCTTCAGCGTATCGGCTTCGCCCGATAAATTTTGAATCGTGACTGGCGTAACAATTCTATCGATGAGCTTTTCCCTTTTAAGCTTGCTAATATTAACAAGTTTCTTTTCGGCCTCTTTAAGCAAAATAGGCGTAAGCACTTCGCCTCCCATCGGCAATGCCGAGATCACCCGCTCCACCGTCCGTGCGTAAACGGGATCATCTTCAAAGGAGGCAATAATCTGTTTTTTATCAACATGCTTGTTTTTTATTATTTCGCGAAATTGCGCAAGCCGATCTGCCTCTCTGGATTCATCGCATTCTTTAAACTCCTCAAGATCCTCAGTGAACTTTTCTACCTCTTTAAAAAACTCCTCGCTCCAGAGATTTTTTGCGGACAAATCCATTACGATGAGCTTCCCAATGTTGCCATAAACCTTCTTCACCTCTTCGTTGTATAAATATTGCTCATCGTGCTGCGGCATCATCACATCCACGGAGGTATCAAATTGCAATTTCGGAATACCCAGTCCCAATACGATTGTGACTAGCCCAATTACTCCCAACGCGGTTTTTGGCCAATTAAGGACAAATTGAATGTAACGGTTCACTGCGTTCTACGTCCTCATTTTGTACCGAAAAATAAAATTTTGCGTGACATATCTACGCCTGTAATATTACGAACGTTCGTTCATAGTGTCAAGAAAAATTTACCTTCGCACTAAAATCCTTCACACCTTCTCTCCATCATACAAGGCGAATGCGCCTCATGCCTGCGAATACCATTCCAATGACATGCGCATCCGTAATCCCTTTTTCCTTCAACGCACGCACAAATTCATCAGCAACCCTTGCATCGAGTGCAATAAGGAGCCCTCCCGATGTTTGGGGATCGTACACCACATCGACTAACTCTTGGTTAACGCTTTGTGCAATCGCAATCATTTCCGCAACATACTCTTTGTTGCGGTAAAGGCCAGCAGGGTTAAAGCCCATCGCCGCATATTTTACTGCATTTGGCAAAATTGGTAAGGCAGAAGTATTAATTTCAATTTCAAACGAATCATTTCCAATCATTTCTTTCAAATGCCCTGCAAGTCCAAATCCAGTGACATCCGTACACGCGTGGATGGGGAATTGGTTCATCACCTCTGCGGCATTTTTGTTAAGCATTGCCATTGACCGGTGAAAAGCATCAATGCTCTGAGTATCGGCAATGCCAGCTTTCACTGCGGTAGCAATTATGCCGGTACCCAACGGTTTTGTAAGTACAATCGCATCGCCAGGCCGAAGTCCAGTATTTCGAATTATCTTTTTGGGATGCACTATACCCGTTACCGAAAGGCCATATTTGAGCTCTTTATCTTCCACAGTATGCCCCCCAACAAGATCCGCATTTGCTTCTACTATTGCCGATATTCCTCCACGCAATATTTCCGTAAGCTTCTCGAGAGAAAAAAGCGATGTGGGGAAGCACACAATATTCATAGCCGCGATTGGATATCCGCCCATCGCATAGACATCCGAAAGGCTGTTCGCCGCTGCAATTCTTCCAAACATGAACGGATCATCGACAATCGGAGTAATAAAATCGAGCGTTTGTACAAGGGCAATATCATCTGTGAAGCGAATTACTGCTGCATCATCGGCATCGCCCATTCCTATGAGCACATTATGGCTTCTGGGAACTGCGATGGTGCGCATGATCGCATATAGGTCCGCCGGACCTAACTTTGACGCTCACCCGCTTCCGCTGACAGATTCTGTAAGGCGAAGCGAGTTAAGCTTTTTTACGTTGCATGCATCACTCATAAATCGCTTTGTACTCAATCGATTGTTATTTTTTTATTTTATTTTTCCCCTCTCTTTTCGCCACATACAGCAAACGATCTGCTCTCGCGACCAATGAATTTTCAGTATCATTCTCCGCATATTGTGCCACGCCACCGCTTATGGTTACGTGAATGCCTTCGCCAAAAGTAAGATTCTCCACCGCTTGTCGAATTCTTTCGGCTATTAGGTAAGCATTCTCAAGCGTTGTTTCAGGAAGCACCACTAAAAATTCTTCACCCCCGTAGCGCGCAACTAAATCGACTTCCCGTATGGACTCGCGCAATTTCTCGGCAATTTTTACCAACACGACATCGCCGACTTGATGTCCATAAGTATCGTTTACTTTCTTAAAATCATCAATATCGAACATGATCACCGAAAAAGTGCGTCCATAGCGTTCTGACTTTTTAATTTCATTTTTAACTTGTTCATAAATGTATTGGTGGTTATAAAGTCCGGTAAGTTGATCTGTAATTATCATTTTCGTAAGTTCTTCATTTTTCTTTTCCAGTTCTCGGTACAGTAACAGATGTCGTACTGAAGATTTTAAGCGCGCGATAAATACGCTTTCATTATAAGGTTTGAGAATATAATCATCGGCACCGGAAAGCAAAACATTCGATATAGTCTTAAAATGGTCCACTGCAGAAACAGCAAGTATCACACAACTTTTGTGTTGCGATCGCAATTGATAGATTACCTGATCGCCTGAAAATTTCGGCAAGACTACATCGATCAAATAGACATCGTACTTTTTTTCGCTTTTTAACAACTCCTGGGGATCTTTATAAAAATCCACATTTGTAATTCCATGGAAATCAAAAATAGACTTCATGTATTTTAAATCGAACTCGCTGTCATCGAGCACAGCGATGGAAATTTCTTTCATCGCATCAACTATCTCATCCCTGCGGATTAACTTTTGGATATACGTTCGAAGCTGTTCAGGGGTAATGGTTTTTGGAATAAAATCGATAACGCCTTGTAACAAAAGATGTTTGCGAATCTCAATGGAATCCGTCGATGACATAATCACAATTGGTATTTCTCTCCTTTTCCCATCGTTGACCTTACCTACTAACTCATCAGCACGGCCATCTGAAAGTTCAAGCGCTGTCACAATGAGATCCACTGGTGTCTGACGAATTATCTGCAAAGAATCCTCAATGCCTTCTGCAGCGAGGTATTTCCACCCAAATCCATTAAATGTTTCCTTCAGTAAGGTTCGGAAAAGAGCGCTTCTGTCAACATGGAGTACTGTGCTCATATGATATCCCACCCACATATTTTTCAATATTTCAACACGATTATCTAAATTTGCAACTACCTTTTAATCATTTTTTATTTCTTTTTGTGTTTTTCAATAAACTGTACCATGTCTTCAGGAATGGGATCTACGAATTCCTTTAATGTGCGATCTTTTGGATGGACAAAAGAAAGTTTATAAGCATGGAGCATATGGCGCATTGCATCCATCCATGGTAGTGGAAGATAATTCCCTTTTCGCACCATGGTAACATATTCAAGAAATTCGTCATCGCTATGACCATACAGCTTATCGCCTGCGAGAGGGTGTCCTGCATGGGAAATATGAACTCGTATTTGAGATGTTTTTCCGCTTTGCGGGATACAACGCACAACCGTATAACCGCTCAACCTTTCAATTACCTCAAATGATGTTATTGCATCGCGAACACCTTTGCTTTTTTCACCTACGGTACGGCGAATCGATATTTTGCTTTTCGCATCAGGTATAATTGGACCATTGATGGTGAATGTATCGTTTAATATCTCACCTCGAGCAATTGCAATGTATTCTTTATATACCTTACCAAGTTCAAATTGACGTGCGATATCCTTATGTGCTTCAGGATTATTTGTGGCAACGATTAACCCGCTCGTCTCTCTATCCAAACGATTAACTAACTTATAAGGATTTTTTCGTGAATGCGATTTCATCATTTCATTTAACAAATATATGAAGGTATGGGTGATAAAATTCCCATCGGCATGCGAAGGTAGATTTGGCGGTTTCGAGGCCACAAGGAAATATTCATCTTCATACACAATGCGTATATGTTTATCAACGGGAGGTTCACGGAGCGAAACTCTATAAGAAACAACATCGCCCACTGATAGAATAAAATCCGGAGAAACAGAAGAATTGTTTACGAGCACTTTGCCCTCATGAATAAGCAGTTTCCACTCGCTTTCAGAATGGTATCGAAAACGCAGCGATAGAAATTGAATTAATCGCATGTGTGCCCATGAGGGCGCAATTCTCGTTTTAAGAATAGTTTCCATTAGACTTTTCTTATTGACAACCGTGTTACATTATCTCATACATCTATCATAAAATAATTAATTTTTTAAGGAACAATCTATATGAAACACATTATCACAACTCTCGATGCAC